>CALBIN010000480.1 GCA_937893275.1 uncultured Opitutia bacterium
CATGCCCTTCAGCCCTGAGTGCCTTGCATACTGCCACCAAGTTTTCCGGTTCACCGCCCCAACCGCCATGGTTGTAGAGACCTAACTTGCAACCAATCTCGGCGGTCCGCTTGGCCAATGGAACCATGGCCTCTTTCGCGGATCTGATCTTTTCTTCCTGGTTACCTGACTTGGGGGAGCTCAATGTTTTCCAAATTTGGGGATGGATCTTGTGCTTTTGAAAAAGTTCGAAAGCTTTTTCGTGAATGTTCCAGAAGGCGAAGAATTCGATCCCGTGTTTTTTGTACTGGAGGATTTCCTCCTCGAACTCGGGAACGTGTTGGGCTCGCCAGTCGTAAGCGGAGCGTTTCAACCCAAGCCGAACCAGCATCTTGGCCCGTTCTTCCGGAGAGCGCTTGCTTGCGTCGAAAGGAACGATGCACCAGGGCACGAGGTTTTCCCGCTTTAAATTTCTTCTCTCTGTTCCCTGAAGGCTTATTATCGGCAATAAAAAAAGTAGGAGTAATTGGCGAGTCATGGCATGATTCGGGGGTTTTAGTGCAGAAGATTGAGTGTGGCAGACAGTACCGTCGAACTGATGCGATCCAATTGGGGGTTGGCCGGATTCGATAACTTAGGTTTGTCAGTCAAAAGATAAGGGGCAACAAGGTATTCTGGCAAGAAAGCAAAGCGTCCCTTACCTTCTGGTTGGTAGACTGCGGCAACCACCTTACACCTCCCGTTCAATTCAATTCTGGCTAGCGGTTCGATGTCCGAACTGAGAGTTTCGTTGAACCAGTACGGACATTTGGGCTTTTGCCACCCTGCTTTAGTGTCTGGGTTGTGAATGAAAGGATAAGCTTGTTCACCTGTCGATTTTGCAAGTGGTCCGCAAAAGTAGACGCTTAGCTGATCAATGTAATCAAGGTTGTTCTGTCCATACTTGGTCGTGACTGGTAGCATATCGGGGTCGGCTAGCGTCAATACCTCCGAAAGTGGGCCTAGGAGACCTTTGTGTTCGCCACCAATGAGAAGTAATTTTCCTCCGTCATCCGTATACTTGTTTATTGCTTGAACCAATTTGTCATTTTGTAGTTTTCCTGAACAGAGGATTGCCAACGAAGTGCTTCGCTTATGGAGCTTTATTTCGGGCTTGCGGGCATCAATGACACGAAAGGGAATCTTCGACTTGTGCAGTTCCCGTAAGATGGCACAAGCGATCAAACGACCGCCGAAGGAGAGTCCCCCCTTGTTCATGCTCGTAGATGGCTCAACCACAACGCCTATTGCCGGGATATTTGAATCGGTCTGGAGTTTCAGCCATGGGGCGTAGAGAGAATCGGCAGATAGTGGACGGGCAGTTACGAATTTCGTATGTCGTGCCTTGTAGTCAGCGAGAAGTTCAGGGGTGAGAACTTGGACAGGTTTACTTTCGTTGACCAGAGCCCATGCAGTGGTGATCGCCTCCAGCCACTTCCTCACTCCATAAGCACCCAACTCGGCCATGGCGAATCGAGTGTCGGCAAGAGCCCCTTGACCCGCATCGGGATCGAAGGCGGAAGCGATGATCACGCTCCGTTCGGTCATGAACTTGTTTGCCCGAAGGCCGTGCAACATGATTTCAACCAGAACTTCCTGCGGTTCTTTACCAAGGCTCTTTGGGGAACTCGGGCCCAATGCTTCTAACGCCAGAGCATATCCTTCAGGTGTTCGGCAGAGTTCACCGAAGTCGAGCATCCCGGCTTTTCCAAATTTCATTCCGTAACCACCTTTGAATGCATAAGTAAGGTAGTGAATAAGTGGATCGTGATTGCAGGCTACTTCGTCAGCCAGAGTGTGGGCAAGACAGGCGCCCCAGAATGCAATGCGGTCTCCATCCCGATCTTTCAAGGCCCGATATAGCAAAACATAATTGACCGCCTGTCCCTTTGCTGAGTGGAGTGCATAGGGCGTTTTGATCTTGTAATTGGAGAGGGTAGCCAAGTCGTTTGGAGTTATGACTTTGCCCTTTTTTTTCTCGTATTCGGACCATGGAGTGAAATCGTCCGGCACCTTGGCATCCTTGACGAAGTCTTTGCGATTATCCGGAGAGAGAAGAGCCTTGATTTCAACCGGAAGCCGGTCGAGCGCGATCTGGTTGACATCGTCGTGCCCAAGTCCCCAGGCGCTTAAATCCATAGAGCTCCCAACCAAGGCGAGCATCAGAATCGAGAAGGTGAAGGAAGGGTTACTTGCAGGAAGTCGCATTTTCATACTACTAGCGCTCGGGATCAATTACCTTTTCCGAGGCGGTCAATGAGTACTGGGTCGACAGCATGCAGACTGGCTGGCAGTATAATAAATAGAATAAGTATCAGGCGAATCATAGTGTTGGATGTTGTTACAAACAGCATCGGCCTTTAGCAATATTTTATGGTTATAGGCTGACCCTCTGGCAGGTTCTTTTATCGGGCGAAAAACCCTTTGTTTTTCAGGAATTTTTCAGTCTTGGCAATAACTGTTTGGTAGAGTTTCTCATCAAAAATAAAGTATCCATGCCGACCTCCTTCGTGAGTGACTAATTGACAGTCATTGCCCAGTTTTTGTGATCGTTCGGTGAATTTCTTTGCTCCGTCAAACGGCACGACCTGATCATTCGTGCTGTGAAAAATGATAGTTGGCGGCAAGTTGGCTTTTACCTGATTTATTGGAGAAAGCTCTTTCCAGCCGTCACCGATTTTCTCCTGCCCATAACCCTTTTCTGAAGTATCAATCACCGGGTTCAACAGTACCAGGGCATCCGGTAGGCATGAGATGCTGATATCATCGCTGGACTCATTGACCTGATCAAACAAAGCTGTCGCTACAGCCACATGCCCACCGGCAGAGCCGCCGCTGACTACAATTTTGTCTGCATCGATCCCTAGGGTTTTAGCGTTTGCCCTGAGGTAGCGAATCGCCGATCGACCGTCTTTCACGCAATCGAAAACGGTAGTTGCCTCTTTCGTGCTAAGAAGCCGATACTGTAAAGAAATCCCTAACATACCCAGATCTGCGAAGTTTTTGGCGATTGGGTAGAACTTTCGTGGTTTACCGCCCGTCCAACCTCCACCGTGAATGATTAGGAATACCGGGCGTCGATCGGTTGCTGGCTGAAAATTTCGCGGATGAAAGAGATGAAGTTCCAATTCACGATCTCCTGCCTTTTTGTAAATTACCTTTTTATCAGGCTCCAGTTCCGCGGCGAGTGGAACTAAAAAACTCGCTGGCATCCTGGCGTTTGAGATCGATAACCCAAAAAAGGAAAGCAGACAGGTAGTGAGGCCGAAGGCTGCCGACGATTTTGGCTTCTTAGTTGTCATTTGCGTTCTACCTTTTACTTCATCTTTTCGACCAAAAAACGGAAAAAAACATTAGGTCATAGAATACGGAAGGGTGAACTGGTTATGCGATGCGATAAGCCATTCATCCTTAAAAGGAGAGTAAGTTTTGACCTCAATTTCGTTATTCTCGGGAGTGAAACGCATCAGGCGGAGGAACCCATCACCTCCGTTGGGGCGGCTTTGGTAGTCTGCGAGGATTTGATGCACCTCGTTACCGTGGTCTCCTTTGCTGGTAAGCAGACCCGTTTCGGTATAGCTAGTGTCGAACTTCCAGTTGTTGCGGGAGTCTCTACAAACATGGCCGCTCATGACCAGGAAAATATTCTTATGTTTGCGCACAAACTTCTCCCACATACTGTCGCCATCATTGTCGTCGGGGAAATATAACTTTACGCCCTTGTCTCCTTCGCCTATCCGGGTGTCATCATTGTCCATATAGGCGTGCGTGACGACGATGATGCGATGATCGGGATGCTTTTCGATGACGGTCGCGCCCCAGTCCAGAGCGACGTCGCGGGGAGCGAATTCTATATTCAGAACGAGGAATTTCAGCCCGCCCGGACCTTCAAAATATTGGTAGCTGTTGTGGTTGCGGTTTTCGAAACATCCACCCCACCAGCTTTCTTTCTCATATTTGGATGGAGGAAAGAATTGATCGATGCGACAGGTATCGCGAACCATCTTTCCGCGCTTGCCATTGACCCATGTCCAGTTGAAGTCGTGGTTGCCGACGTTGAGGCCGTAGGGGAGATTACCATCCAGTTCCTTATGGCTGACAACGGCTCGTTCCCACTCAACAACATCGTTGAACTGGACAATATCGCCTTCGTGACAGACGAAGGGAATTCTATACTTTTGTGCGTTCTCCTTCAGCCAACGCGTTTGGCTGGTGTAGACATCAGGATACCTGTATGAATAGTTCTGGGTGTCCGGGAGTACTGCCAGTGTGAAATAGTCCGGTCCATCGTCCTTGGCATAAGCCCAGTTGGAGGAAAGAGCAGTCGCACTTGCTGTTAAAAGTCCTTTTTGAATGAATTTTCTACGATTTGTCATAAGTTCCTTTATTTTTCCATTAGGCTAGTTTATTTACCTTGGTGCCGGGTTCGTCGAGGGAGGCGGCTTGAACGGAGAGTACCAGAGCGGAGAGGGCCGTGAAGAGTGATAGGATGACTTTTTTGATTATCATGGTAGGGTGAGGGTTTGGTAAGAGATCCGTTTTTGAAAGAGTGGGTTGATTTGTTTGTCGTTTTTAGCGCGTCACTAGATCAGACATTCTCGCGTCCCAGGCAAGGGAGGCCACCCTCTTAAGGTTGCCGTCCTTCGAAATTCGGTAAGCGGCGAGACTGGATCCAGTGGTGGCGGATACGAGGAGAAA
>CALBIN010000481.1 GCA_937893275.1 uncultured Opitutia bacterium
AACACGGTTATTGATACCAAGTTCGTCATAGACTTTGGCGACAAAGGCGGCGACTTGAGCAGAAACACTTCCGGTGCGATTGGTCCCAATAATAATAGTGATCATGACGAACAGTCTTCAATGAGGCTTAGAAGCTCGTGGTGTTCTTTAGCAATTGGAACTTCTGGATAGTCCGCGGCAAGAGAGTGAGGAGGACGAAAGAAAATGCAGTGCTCGGCGGTCTTAAGCATACCGAGGTCGTTGTAGCTGTCGCCGCCGGCAATAACTTCGAAGTTAAGCTTTTGTAGATATTGTACGGTCTTCCTCTTGTGGTCGGCGATCCGAAGGCGGTAATTGGATATGGTTCCGTCTTCATTGACTTCGAGTTCATGGCAAAAAAGTGTGGGATATCCAAGTTGTTTCATGAGAGGGTTAGCAAATTCACGAAAAGTGTCCGACAGAATCACAACTTCATGGGTCGAGCGAAGTTTGTCGAGAAATTCGAGTGCACCCTGCAAAGGGCTTAAAGTCTCAATCACCTCTTGAATTTGGTTCAGAGTGAAACCATGCTCGGCCAGAATATCTAACCGGTAACGCATAAGTATGTCGTAATCCGGTTCGTCTCGCGTGGTACGCTTAAGAGCCTCCAGGCCTACTTTTTCTGCAAATGCTATCCAGATTTCAGGAACAAGCACTCCTTCGAGATCAAGGCATACAACCTGCATGACCTATAATTCTTCAGGGAAGCGAAGTTTCACCCATGAGGTATCGGTCACATTCTCTTGCCGCTGCACGTCCCTCGTTGATGGCCCAAACTACAAGTGATTGTCCACGACGCATGTCACCTGCGGCAAATACACCTTCCACGCTCGTTTCAAATTTACCATAATCCGCCCGCACATTGGAGCGATTGTCGCGCTCAAGATCGAGTTCCTCGGCAATGGAGTCTTCAGGACCCAGAAAACCCATAGCAAGAAAGGCGAGCTGGGCAGGGATTTCACGTTCACTGCCCTGAACTTCCTGAGGAGAAAAGCGACCGTTTTCTTCCTTCCATTGAATATCGCAGATCAGGATTCCGCGGAGAGCACCATTGTCATCGCCAAGAAACTTTTTGGTAGAAACAAGATATTGCCGAGGATCTTGACCGAAAACTGCCTTCGCTTCTTCTTGGCCATAGTCGAGAGCGTAAACTTTGGGCCACTCGGGCCAAGGGTTTCCTGCATCACGTTCGACTGGTGGCTTGGGCATGATTTCCAACTGCGAGATGCTGTTGCAACCGTGACGCATGGAGGTTCCCACGCAGTCGGTCCCAGTATCACCCCCGCCAATGACAACGACGTCCTTGCCTTTGGCTGCTTTCTCAAAAGCAGTTGCATCCTTTGCCTCTAGGAGACCTTGCGTATTGCGTGTAAGAAACTGCATCGCAAAGTGGACGCCATCGAGGTTCCGACCTTCGACGGCAAGATCGCGAGGCTTGGTTGCGCCACAGCACAGCACGACGGCGTCAAACTCATCTGTAAGTTGCTTGGCAGGAAGATTCTTACCGATTTCTATGGAGGTCTTGAAGTCAATGCCTTCTGCAGTCATGAGATCCACTCGTCGCTGAACGACAGATTTTTCGAGCTTCATGTTTGGAATACCGTACATCAAGAGTCCGCCAATTCGGTCGTCACGTTCGAAGACGGTGACCGCGTGCCCGGCCTTATTGAGTTGATCGGCGGCAGCCAAACCAGCGGGTCCGGATCCGACAACCGCTACTTTTTTTGTAGTTCGAATTTTGGGAGGACAGGGAGTTAGCCAGCCTTCCTCGAAGCCTTTATCGATGATGGCGCACTCGATACTCTTTATCGTCACTGGAGGCTCGATCACACCCAATACGCAGGAACCTTCACAGGGAGCAGGGCAGACTCGACCCGTGAATTCTGGAAAATTGTTCGTTTTGTGAAGACGGTCAAGGGCCTCTCGCCATTTGCCCTTGTAAACGAGATCGTTCCACTCGGGGATTAGATTGTTTATGGGACATCCACTGGCCATATTGCTGAGCATTATACCCGTGTGGCAATAAGGCGTTCCGCAGTCCATGCAGCGAGCCCCTTGAGTAACTACCTTATCTTCCTCGAAAGGTTCGTGGATTTCGGCCCAGTCCTTGATGCGTTCGAGAGGAGGCCGGTCGGGTATCGGTCGGCGTTCGTATTCTATGAATCCAGTGGCTTTACCCATGAAATGAAAAAACTTAAGTTAAATGAACGGAGTTCGGGGCCTTGAATTAGTGCCCGGCAGCGACGTTTTCCTCGAACGCGGCTTGCACTGCATCGTCGCCTTCGAGCCCGCGGTCCTCTGCCCGCTTCATGGCGTTAAGGACACGTTCAAAGTCTTCCGGCAAGACCTTGAGAAACTTGTCGAGGAAGGAATTCCAATCGGAGAGGATTGCTTGGCCGTGTACGGAGGCCGTGTAGTCGACATGATTTTCGATGCGGGCACGAACGGCAGTGATTTCATCATCCTCGCATTCCATCAGCGGATAAACTTTCACCATCTCATGGTTCAGCCGCTTGTTTACGAAATCACCTTCCGTATCGAGAATGTATGCAACTCCGCCAGACATTCCTGCGCCAAAGTTACGACCAGTCCGCCCGAGGCAGATTACTCGACCACCTGTCATGTATTCACAACCGTGGTCGCCAAGACCTTCGACGACTGCATCTACACCCGAGTTACGGACACAGAATCTTTCGCCGGCCACTCCGGCAATGTACGCTTCGCCGCCGGTGGCTCCATAAAAGCAAACATTCCCGGTAATGATATTTTCCTTTGCGATGAATGTAGAGTCTGCCGTGGGTCTGACGATCACTTTGGCTCCCGAAAGTCCCTTGCCACAGTAATCGTTAGTGTCGCCCGAAACGGTAAATGTCATACCATTTGGACAAAAGGCGGCAAGGCTTTGCCCCGCTGATCCTGTGAGATTGATTTTTATGGTGTCATCGGGCAACCCGTCGTCGCCATAACGGCGAGAAACTTCCGCACCGGTAAGAGTTCCGACAACGCGATCTGTATTCAGGACGGGCAGGTCGATTTCAACCGGAGTTCCATCTTCTAGAGCAGGGCTTGAACGTTTGAGAATTTCTCGATTGTCGAGTGCCATCTCCAACTGATGGTCCTGTTTGATTTGGCAATAAGTTCCGACTTCGGGACCGACCTCTGGCTTGTACAGTATTTTTGAATAATCAAGGCCTTTGTGCTTTGCGGAGACTGGTATTTTGCGCATCTGCAATTGATCGACTTGGCCGACCATCTCGTTTATCGAACGGATACCGAGCTTGGCCATAATTTCACGAATTTCCTCAGCGACAAAGTTCATGAAGTGAACAACCGCCTCGGCTCCGCCACGAAACTTTTCCCGTAGCAATGGATTCTGAGTGGCTACGCCGACGGGGCAAGTATTCTTATGGCAAACCCTCATCATCAAGCAGCCCAAGGTGACAAGAGGAGCGGTTGCAAAACCAAATTCTTCCGCTCCCAATAGGCATGCGATGGCAACGTCGCGTCCGGTTTTTAGCTGACCATCGGTTTCTACCACAACCCGGCTGCGGAGATCATTGAGAAGCAGTGTCTGGTTCGTTTCCGCAAGTCCCAGTTCCCATGGTGCTCCGGCGTGTTGAATAGATGAGCGTGGGGAAGCTCCCGTCCCGCCATCGTATCCTGAAACAAGGATAACGTCTGCCTTGGCCTTGGCTACACCCGCTGCTATAGTTCCCACCCCAGCAGCAGAGACCAATTTTACATTGATTCGGGCTTTGTGGTTGGAATTCTTGAGGTCATGGATGAGCTCAGCTAAATCCTCAATGGAATAAATGTCATGGTGGGGAGGTGGGGATATAAGTCCAACGCCCGGAGTGGTGCCTCGAGTCTTGGCAATAGGGGGCAAAACCTTGTGACCAGGCAGTTCTCCGCCTTCTCCGGGTTTTGCACCTTGTACGATTTTAATTTGAATCTCGTCGGAGTTGACAAGATAGAAACTAGTAACTCCAAAGCGACCGCTAGCCACCTGTTTGATTGCCGAACGACGACTATCGCCATTTTCGTCGGCGAGGAAGCGATCCTTATCTTCGCCGCCCTCTCCAGTGTTGGACTTTCCCCCAAGTCGGTTCATGGCTACGGCCAAAGTTTCGTGTGCTTCCTTTGATATTGAACCATAAGACATTGCCCCTGTCTTGAATCTTTTCACAATTTCGCTAGTCGGTTCAACCTCGTCTATTGGTATCGCCTTAGACTCCTCGAACTTAAATTCCATCAACCCACGCAATGTAAAAGTCTCTCTGGACTGGTCGTTGATGGCATTGGAATATTCTTTGAAAACTGCAAAGTCGCCCTGTCGGGTAGCTTGCTGAAGCTTGTGTATCGTAACAGGGTTGAAAAGGTGACGCTCACCGTTCGCCCGCCACTGGTAGATGCCGCCGGGATCAAGTGGTGCGGACTTTTCATCTGGACGCGGCTCAAAGGCGTTTGCATGAAACGCACGGGCATCTTCGGCAATCAGATCCATCCCAATGCCTTCAACCCGAGATGCGGTGTTCGTGAAGTATTTGTCGACGATTTCTTTGTTCAGCCCAATCGCCTCAAAGATCTGGGCGCCTCGATAAGACGCTACGGTCGATATCCCCATCTTAGACATGGTCTTTACGACGCCATTGGTGTTTGCCTTAAGAAAATTTGATACGGCTTTTGCCGGGTCGATGTCGATATCACCCTCCGAAATGAGGTGTCGTACTGTTTCGAGGGCTAGATAGGGATTGATTAGGTCCACGCCATAGCCGAGCAGCAGAGCAAAATGATGAACTTCGCGGGGTTCGCCCGATTCCAGAATAATTGAAACTTTTGTTCGTTTCCCATTCTCGATTAGGTACTGGTGGAGACCGGAAACGGCCAACAATGCTGGAATGGCCGCTTTTTTCGGCCCGATTTCACGATCAGACAAAATCAAGAGGTTCGCCCCTTGATTGATGGCGGAATCACTGGCTGAAAATACTTGCTCTAAAGCTTTTTCCAAATCTGAACCGTCACTCTGAAATTCAGGTTCGAAAGTGATTGGAATGGTGGCGGAACCAAATCCACTGACGTCAATTTCGCGCAATTGTTCAACATCGACGTCATTAACTAGAGGCGTATCGAATTTGATCATTCGACAACTATCTTGGTGCGGGAGCGTGAGATCACCTTCCGAACCGACGAAACTTACAGTTCCCGTTACAAGCTCCTCTCGAATCGGGTCGATCGGAGGGTTCGTAACCTGAGCAAAAAGTTGCTTGAAGTAGTTGTAGAGATTTTGCGACTTGTCGGAAAGTACGGCTAGCGGAGCGTCATTTCCCATCGAGCCAAGTGGTTGCTTCCCCGACTCGGCACTCGGACCGATTAGGAATCGCATGTCTTCAAAAGTATATCCAAAGGCCTTTTGACGGGTAAGCAATGTAGTGAAATCATCGTGCTTATTAATTGTTGGAATCGGCAAATCCTTTGAATCAAGAAGATTTTCCTTAAGCCATTTCCCATAGGGAGCAGATTTTGCCACTTCTTCCTTAATTTCAGAATCTTCGATGATGCGACCAGCTTCCATATCGACAAGAAACATGCGACCTGGTTCGAGACGACCTTTCTTTACGATGTCCTTTTGTTGCACAGAAGCCAAGACTCCAACTTCGGAGGAAAGAATGACTTTATCGTCAGCCGTGACGTAATAACGTGAAGGGCGTAAGCCGTTGCGGTCTAGAACCGCCCCTATTTGAACACCATCGGAGAAGGCAATGGATGCAGGTCCATCCCATGGCTCCATGAGGCAGGAGTGGAATTCATAGAATTCCCGCTTGAACTCGGGCATGTCTTGGTGACGTTCCCAAGGTTCCGGAATCATCATCATCATGGCGTGTGCCAAACTGCGACCTGAGAGGATAAGGAATTCCAAGCAATTATCGAATTTTTGTGAATCCGAACCGTCTTCACGGATTACAGGCAGGAGCTTTTTCAGATCATCGCCAAAGGCGTCTGCGCCAAACTGCATTTGTCTTGCGTGAAGCCAGTTTTCGTTCCCGCGAACAGTATTGATTTCACCGTTGTGACAAAGGTAACGGAAAGGTTGAGCACGCAACCAATTGGGGAAAGTATTCGTAGAAAATCGGGAATGCGTCAGGGCAAGAGCGGACTCCATGTCGGGATGACGCAAGTCAGGGAAGTACTGATCCAACTGTCCCGTGGTAAGCATTCCCTTGTAGGTCATGGTCCGAGCAGATAGAGACGCTATGTAAAACATTTCTGAAAGATCATCCTGAAAATAACGAAGGCGATGACTGGCGACTCGTCGAAAAATGTAAAGTTTACGCTCAAAGTCGAGACCGCGCTCAGTCTCTTTGCTGCGCCTTACAAAAAATTGACTCATGTAAGGTTCGCAATCAAAGGACGCCTTACCAAGAATATCACTATTCACCGGCACCTCGCGCCATCCAAGCATCTCCATGCCCAACTCGACCGAGATTTGCTCGACAGTCTCCATTTGGGTACGACGACAAGTTTGATCCTTGGACAAATAAGCAAAGCCCACCCCGTAGTCACCTTCATCAGGAATTTCAAAACCGATGTCTTTATTGCAATTGCTCAAGAAGAACTTGTGGGGGAGTTGAATGAATATGCCGGCACCGTCTCCAGTAATCGGATCGCAACCACAACCACCTCGGTGATCGAGATTACGACAAATCTCAAGGGCACCACTAATAATATCGTGAGAACGGCGGCCTCTCATGTCAACGATGAGCCCGATCCCACAGTTCTCCCGTTCGTACTTCGGATCGTAAAGTCCTTGGGCTGTTGGTGAATTTAAACTTTTAGTTTTGGAAATCATTCAAGAAAGTGAAGGAAGAGGAAATTGGAGTAATTGTTTGAGAAGAAAGCTGTAGGGTTACTGGCTTGCTTCTCGCTAAAGAAATGGCCTACCAGATAGTGGGCTTAGGCCTCATTGGGTCAAGGTAATTTCAAGCATATCGCACCTCTAAAGCAACTGCCAATGGAAGGAGATCTTCAAGCTTGCTTGATAAAAACCAAGCTCGCCAGCAAGCCTTTGGAAAAACTAATGCAGCGGGACTCACTTAATCCGTGAGCCCTTAATAATTTGTGAGGTGAAACTACTCTGCGAGCCTCAATCCCGCATGTTAATCTGAAAAAGGCATAAAGTATTCTGAGGCAAAGAAATTGAGGGATGGAGCGAAGAGCATTCGGAGAAGGTTCAACGAAGTCCGCTATTAGCCATTTGCCATTAGGGCGCAAAGTTGAACTTAACTTCTCTAACAAGGCGGACAAAGTTTCCTCCGTAAAACAATCTAAAAAGAAATGTGAGACCACAGCGTCAAACGCTTCGAATGGGAATGTGCATTTTGTCGCATCTTGTTTACAAAAGTGAATCTCACCTAGAAATGTAGCGGGAACTCTGGTTTTGGCCAAAGCCAACATAGTCGGGCTAGCGTCCAACACGGTTACCAGACAATTCGAGTTAATTGAAGTGAGCTTTGCCAAAAAACGACCATCGCCTTCGCCGAGCAAAAGAATCCTCTTGGCCTCAGAAATCGAGTCCAGAAAAGCAAACCTAGTTTTCTCTAGAGCGTCCTTGAAAACGAGTTTTTCAAGGACGTTGTATGCTCTAGCAAAGCGACAAAAAGCAACAGGCCTTGCTCTATTATTCATAGAAGCACGCACCCCGCCGAAAGAAGCAATCCGAGGTCGGCAAGCAGTCTCTTGTTTTCCGGTCCGTTTATCAAGATATCGATCAAAGGAAGGGACAGCACCGCCGAACCGATGGCGAGAAAGAAAAGACGTAGATTTTCTGAGAGAAAGAAGCTCAAAATAATACAGCCGAAAGCCATTGAAAACGATATTAAACAAACAAGACCCAATAAAGGCTTCCTTCTTAAAATTAGAGAGCTTTGACCCTGAGTCATGTCCACGGCACGGTCCCAGCTTGCTGCGTAGCAACAATTTGCAAAACATAAAGAAGCGAATAAAAGGAATGTAATCCATGACCATGTCGTAAGCTCGGGCAACCTCAAAGCCACGAAAAGAAACACTCCGCTCGCAAAAAGTAGCGCTGTGCGTAACTCCTTTGGAATTGGGAATTTACCAAATTTATCTAATAAATTGACGAGTGAGTTAAACCCACAGAAAATTGCCAATAAACAGCACTTATGCAACTCGATGAAAGGCAAAGCATGAAAAGCAAAACAAATAGAGAGAAGCAAAACGGCAACCCATGAAAGCAATAGAATTTCACGATAGCGAAAAGCGATGGAATGCCGTGCCGAGCAAACGCGTTCGGTAATTTGAAAACCGTCTAATACGCGATCGGCCATATATCCTAGCCAGACTGCTGCCCCTAATAGTATTCGATGACAATGCTCTAGTTCTATATCGAAGACTTCAGCTA
>CALBIN010000482.1 GCA_937893275.1 uncultured Opitutia bacterium
TTGCTCGATGTGCTGGGGTCTAATAAATTACATATACATTTCACTATAAGATAAATCATTTTATGAAAATTCGTTTACGTAGAATCAAAAAGAAGTTGTCTCCATCTTTGGGAGATTTAAGAAAACCTAAAAGGCAATGTTCGCTATCCGTAGGTGATCGGGTCGAAGAAATTTCGTCTGAAAGTTTCCCCGTGAGGATTGGTGAAATTGTCCTTGTTCGGGATGGTCGTTGCCGATCATTCGAGCTTATCCAATTGAACCCTCACAGTCTTGAGCCACTTTGCCGTGGCGGCGACTTCGCTGAATTCAAACGATTTCGCCAGTCCGAGGATCGTTGTATTCCTCTTGACGAAACTAAATACGTCAAACGCCGAACCTTTCAAATCGGAGACGTTATCAGGAATGTTTTGGCCAATAACGTCAGATATGGAATAATCGTAAATTTTCTTCATCCGGACGGATTGCTGGCTTCCTCTCATGAAAAGGGTTACAACGGTAAAGATCATCTCGAGTGTATCCGGATTTCAGGCAGACCAGGGCTTTTTCGTAAGAAAGACCGGAATGGTCAAGTGATGCGATTTGTCGCACGGCCCGAACGTTCCAAAATCTGTTCGCTTTTACCTATGGACGGCAAGGGAGGGTTACGTATCGGCAATATGTAACCAGTCTGTGCTGTCCGTTGTTTTTCTGCCGAAATGAATACCAAGGGGAGTTCAGGCGTATGTCTCGAGGATGATCATCCTCCTCATGACCGTCTGTTCCTATCTTAGTTTCTTTATGTTTTGGATGAGCTCCAGAGTTTCGATGTACTGGGCTCCCTCGGTGGCTATGAATATGTCTTTGGCTTCGTTTAATATGGTTAGCCCCTGCTTCTTTTCCTTGTTTTGGATCATGGCATAACCTAGATCGCGTTTGGCACGAGCTACATTCGGGTGATTGGGACCGAATACCTTCAAGAAAATTTCCAAGGCTTTTTCGTGATGCCGCTTTGCTTCGCCGTGCTCATCCTTAGCCGTGTAGGCATTGCCTAGTCGGTTGTGGGAGGCGCCGACCTGTCTTTTGTCTCGTGCCGAGGTTGCCCGCTGAAAAACCTTCATCGAGCTTTCGAAGTGGGCGATCGCCTGATCGTATTCCTTCATTTTCATGCAGGCCGTTCCCGCATTGTTGTGACTTGCGGCAACTGCTTCGTGTTCCTCCCCATGATCTTTCCTCCGAATCGACAAGGCCTCCGAGTAATACCAAAGGGATTTTTTGGGAGTTTTCTCCAGATGGGCGTTGCCGAGCCTATTGTAGCAGTTGGCCATGTCCGGTTTGGGTCCGTCTTGAAACAGGGCCATGGCTTGGCCATAGGTGGCATTGGCCTCATCGTATTTCTTGTCGCTTTGGAGTTTTTGTCCTTTAGCGTACAATCCTAGACCTTGTTTGTAGCGCTCGAGAGCTTTGGCTCGCTCTGCGGGGTCTTTGGGAAAAGGCTTAGCCGCCCAAGTTGGGAAAACTGAAAGGCAGAGTAACGACGAAATACTGCAAACTTTGAGAAACTTTTTCATGATAGGATGAATTTGTTCCTAGTGAGGCACTTGTGCAAGATTGCGTTAACTCGTCCATTTTGAACTTTCAGTTGCCGAAAAAGTGTAATTTTTCGCACGCTGCTAATCGGTCTTAGTGAAATATTCGTCATCCTGAGAAAAAAGCCTTACGACTTTCATTTGTTTTGCAACTCCGTTTCTCGATCTTCCGCCGGGTATGGCAGAGCTTGACGGTTTTTTTTGATCAGGTAGCCTCCGGTGATAGTGAAGGGCAAAGAAAGCTGGCTCAAAAATGTTATTTCCTTCGTGACCGAACCTCTGTTCGAGGCCGAACGCGAAAGAAAAGATCATCTCGAGTCTGAGAACTCGGGGGGGCTCGATTGGGAAGTGGCGGGAGTTTTGGTCTTGGTCGCAATTGTTCTCACGTTGCAGGAGTATTTGTTGCGACCTGCGGAGTACTCCGAATTTCTCCATTGGATGCAAAGGAGTTTTTCGGGAATGATCAATGCCGAGACTTGGATGTCTCCGGAGAATTATAGTTTTGGCTTCTTGCTTTATTGGGCCTGCGGCCAAACTCTTTTATACGTCGTTCCCCCCATCATTTTCATCAGATTCGTCTGTAGGAAAAGTTTGGGTGACTATGGCGTGAAGCTCAAGGGGGTCTTTTCCTTGTGGTGGATGTACATCTTGATGCTTGCTGTGATGCTTCCGATCGTGATTGTGGTTTCCCGTTCCGAGGGGTTTCAAGCGACATACCCCTTTTTCGAACCTTTTCCGGACGAACCGTTGTGGCCTCGATTCTGGATTTGGGAAGTTGCCTATTTTTTGCAATTCGTAGGGCTTGAGTTTTTCTTTCGTGGGTTTCTGCTACATGGGATTCGCCGACGCTTCGGCGCTTATGCGATTTTCGTTATGATGGTGCCCTACTGTATGATTCACTTCGGAAAGCCCATGCCCGAAACTTTCGCTGCCATTTTCGCAGGGATAATCCTTGGCTTTATGAGCTTGAAAACTCGATCCATTTGGATGGGGGCGGCTCTTCATGTAACTGTGGCTCTAGCAATGGATACTTGCGCTCTCTGGCGTTCGGGGAAATTTTTTTAGGGGTTTGCTTGTCGGTGGGGTAGGGGAGGAGTGAGGAAACCTCTGTGGTTTGCCTTAATCCTCTCCGCACCAGCAGGTTGAGCGAATATTGGGTTCTCTGGGCACCGATTTACGAGATGAATTCGTACGGAGATGTTAAATATTGTCGATTTTGAGGAGCGTCCTGGGTGACTCTTGAGGAAGGTCACTTGAGTTCCCTGAGGAGATTTTTGGGAGTTAGAATCTTTACCCCGTACTTGGAAAAGAGGGGCAGGTAGGATCGGTCCGTGGCAGAAAGCTTGGGAACGCAGGCGTATCCTGTGGAGGCAGACAGTCCGTGCATGGCGTTCAAGAGGTGCCCGAGCGCATTCGGATGATCGGTGAGGCGAGGGGTGACGTGGAGTGGAATTCGGCGGGATCCGGACCGAAGGATTAGGTCGGGTCCGCCAGAGTGGTTTGAGCGAGAGATTTCATGACCCTTTTGCAGAAGAAGGTCGCTTATTTCGGATAGGAGAGTTTTCTTTTCTCGGAGGAGTATATCCTGTTCCTTCCGGGTGGTTCGGAGGCGTTCCGAGCGGTGTGCGTCACGGAGGTTTTGGGCGGCTTTTTCGGATAGATCGAGTGCGTCGATTAAGTTGCCCAGCGTGGTGGGTCTCGGAAGGTTTTTCCCGTTGATCAAGTCATAGAGGGAGGGTCGGCTGATGCCCGCTTTTTTGGCGAGAGAAGTGAGGTTCTCGGGATGCTCCCTGAGGATAGCTGAAAGGTCTTTTGCAAACGAATTCATGGCCAGACTTTTAGAGTCTTGATTCTTTGCTGCAAGTTTAAAAACCTTACGCAGGTTGTTTTAGGGGTGCGGGTTAAGGTGTAGTCATAAAAACCTTACTATTTTGCTTTTACTCCTTGCTCTATTGCATCTGTTTGGTTTCCCGTTTAATCTCTTGTGGCTTTCAGCTGTTTTTATTGGTGAGATCGTGAGCTTTATGTAAACTTTTACTCCTTACATGATGGGTTTTCGGGAAAGGTGTAAGAGGGAGAGCTATTCGAAGGTGTTTTGCAAGAGGTCGAAAGTGATTTTTTAGATGGTTGGAGAGGACGAGGATCGAGGACCTGCGACATTTAGAACCTGTGCCTTGTGATGCTCGATGAATTGCCTCAAAAGTAATGGGGCTTGAGAGAGGTTTTCAGGCGTAACGAGCAGGTGAGGTTTTTCAGTCTTGCGAGCGTGTTCCATAGTGAGGAGCGTTCCACCTGATAGACCGCTGTCCTGAACCACGATGAGAGTGGCGTCTGACTGGTTCGACGTTCAAACGGGTGCGGTGTGCATACGACATCGAGTCCGTCTCATGGAGCTTGTATTTCAGTGGAATGGTTCCATCCTCGGCTCTGCGACCGGCGGGGCAATGGCCAGCGTGCGGGTGGCCGTTTTGGATGGCCTAGTCGAGGTCGGCTCGGACCGCCCCGGTTTGTCCGCCTGAAACAATCGTGATCACTTCTTGGGGACTCGAGGTTGGTCACCACCAACCAAGCCTGCCTGCGAGAAAAACGAAGACGAGAGCGAGGACCCCGATCGTACCCGCCGTATAGAGAATAAGGAGCGGCGTTAGCATGGGCCATTTTTCCCGTTGATCGATGTCCTCGCGACCGATTGTTAGTTCAGCGGTTCTGCGGTGCAGGTATATCTGGCGTGCCCGGGCTTCGTCACCATCGGCTGTCGCAATGCATTCCGCGAGGAGTTCCCGATCAGCGGAATTGCCGTCAAGTTCTTCCTGAGCTGCTCGTTTAGCTTCTTGATTCATCTGAATGTGAATAATTCGAGTTTGCTAATTTAGCGAAGCCGTAAGGATATTGCACGGTTGAAATGAATCGAGCTGCCGATATAGTTGACCTTCTTCGCAGCGGTTTGGACGGTTTGGTAGAGGAGCAAGCCGGGCGACCGTTGAGTTATACCCGTTTGTTTAATTTTGAAACGAAGCGGGTGTCGTTGTGTGTGGAATCTTCTGATCTCGAAACCGGAATCTCTCGGGTAGTTGGTAAGGTGGAAGTGGAGGAAGTGCCGACAAACAATGGCCGAGTCACTTGTCGTTGCCTGATGACCGATATGAAATCAGGAGAATCCAAGCGAGTTTACCTACGAATAAAGGATATGCGCCAGAAAGGCCAAGAGTGCGACAAAATCTATGAATTTTTCAACGATCTGATTGATCCGTTGCCGGCACCCGTTAACGGTTCACGAGGGCGACACAGGTAAGCCCACTTCTTTCGGGCGAAATTCAATAGGTAAAGAGATCGTCTTTGGAAACCTTGGTGACCGGGCCAATTTTCTCGAGTGCCTGCAGGTCGATTTTTGTCGAGTCGCCCACGATGGAAATTAGTTTTTGGCGAGGCTGGATCTCTCTTTCATAAAATTCTTTGAGAGTTTCGATAGTGGCCGACTCAATGACTGGGAAACGAGCTTTTCTTGGGTCTTCCTTGAGCCCCAGTTGTGTCCAGTCGTAAACGGCTCCGGGGATTTGTCGAAAACGAGCGGGGTTGGTGCGGTAGGCGCTCTCAAGGGCTTCTTGGGCTGAATCCCATCGTTTTTCGTTCAAAGGCATGTCCTCAAGCAGTTCGAGGAAAGCGATCACTGCTTCTATCGTCTTGTCTGCCTGACATCCGATGGCCCCAACGAGAATGTTTTCCTCGTCCGGACGACTTGCCGCAAAATAGTTTCCCCAAGCGGAATAGGCGAGGGCTCGGGCTTCTCGCAGTTCTTGGAAAACGAGGCCGGCCATGCCTCCGGCAAAGTACTCGTTGTACAGTTGGGCTGCGGGCAGTTTGGTTTCGTTGCGTTCGCCGACTGAGAATTCCAGACGGACTTGAGCCTGTGCCATTTCCTTCTCGTAGAAGTAAATTTGGTTGCGTTCCGCTTTGTGTGAGCGAGGCGCTTCGTATGCCGGTGGGGCGGCGAGGGTTTCGGGCAAGGGGAAATGTTTGCTCAAGGCATCGGCTATTTCGTCTGCCGAGCGCGGGCCTATATACAATATGCTTTGTTCGTAGTTGAGGAGCTTCGACAGGGTTTCCTTCAGTTGGGGCACGCTGGTAGCGTTTAGGTCCGCGTTAGTGGGCCGATTGCGAAATCTGGAACGAGCTCCGTAGCGATGGAAGTGAGCGAGGGCATGGGCCAAGATACGAGGGTCTTTGGATTCGTCATCTCGCTCCGCTAGTAGAATCTCTACCAACTTAGTGAGCGTCTCGTCGTCAACCTTTGGATTCGAAAGGTGCTTGTGAGCGAGATCCAGGCTGGGAGCCAGTTGTTCGTCTAGACCGGAAAGGCTGATGTCCGTATACCGCTCGGAAACGCTTAAGTTGAACTCGCTGCCTAGCTTGTACCACTCGATTTTCAACTGCTCGGAAGAAAGGTCGCCGGCGCCGGAACGGTCGAGGAGGCGTTTGCCGGAGGGAAGATAGGCATTCTGCCGAGAACCTGTCTCTATTCGGAAATTGACTACAAAAAGGTCGTTAACGGGGTTGGGTGCGTGGTACAGCGTCAGACCCGGTCGAATGTCTCGGGTTTCGTAGTCCTTGATAGCCTCGAGGTACTTGGGAGCGAAGGGATCGACGTCCATTTTATCGATTTCTCGCATGAAGGCGGACGCTTGACCGGGTTCGATTTCCAGCGGATCGATCTTTGGTTTATCGATTTTAGGAAGATCGTGCTGAGCATCAATTCTGTGACCGACCACGTAGTTTTCGCCAAAATATTTGTTTGCTGCGGCTACGATGTCTTCCTTGGTGACTTGTTCAAGCTTGCTGATTTCGTGGGCGGTGTCGTTCCAATCATTGAAAGAAAGGAAGGTGTCGCGCAGTAGTTCTACGCGTCTGTCGTTTTCCTCCAAGTCTTGCTTCCTGCGTTTTTTGAAGTCGTTGAGCACCGCGGGGAGAATCCAGTCTTCGAACTCTCCGCGTTTTACTTTTTCGATTTGTTCTTTGAGAAGGGCTTCGACCTGATCGAGCGTTTGTCCGTCCTTCGGTACGCCGACGAGGTACTGGATTCCATAGTCGTTCATGTTCTGAGGATAGGCCCCCGCTGCTCGTACGACTTGGGCTTCGACTAGATTCAGGTTGATCAAGCCTGCTACGGAATTGTCCAGAATCATGTCTACCAAACGGACCGCCGGAAAGTCGTCGTGATTGCGGTCGACCGTTCGGTACGCGAGCATCACTTGCTCTTCGGCCTGGTATTTGACTTCAACGAATTCGCGTCCCTCGAGGCTCTTTTCGTTCCACTTTAAGGTTTCTATGGGGTTTTTCCCGGGTTGCCAGCTTGAGAATGCTCTGGAAATCACGGACATCGCCTTCTTCGGGTCAACGTCGCCGGAGATGCAGATAGCCATATTTTCGGGGACATAGTATTTGTCGAAATATTCTTTGATGGCCAAAATCGAGGGGTTTTTCAAGTGTTCGACCGAACCCAGAGTGGACTGTTGACCATAGGGGTGATTCTTGAACAATAGGGCATTCACCTCGCGGCGGATAAGGCGATCCTTGTTGTCGATGGCACGGTTTTTTTCCTCGTAAACGGTTTCGAGCTCGGTATGAAAAAGTCGAAATACTGGGTTAGTGAAGCGTTCGGCTTCAATCTTCGCCCAGTGCTTGAGGCGATTGGCGGGCAGATCGATCTTGTATACCGTTTCCTCGTGCCAGGTATGGGCGTTGACTCCCTTTGCTCCCATGTCCCCGTAGACTCGATCCATCTCGTTGGGCACGGCTAAGGCGGCGGCTTCTTGTGAAATTTTGTTGATTTCCGAATAAATTTCGTTTCGTCGGGTAGAGTTGGTCTCCTTGGACCTGTCCTCGTACAATTGCGTAATGCGATCCAAGAGAGGTTTTTCATTCTCGAAGTCGGTCGTTCCGAAGTTCGAGGTACCCTTGAAAAGAAGGTGTTCCAAGTAGTGGGCGAGACCTGTGTTGGTGTCGGGGTCGTGCTTACTTCCAGCTCTCGTTATGATTTCCGCGTAAAATCTGGGTTCCTCGTGGTTCGGACTGATGTAGACTGTTAGGCCATTATCCAGTTCGTAGGTATGCACCTGCATGGAGGCGTTGGAGTCGGTCGAACTGACTAACTTGTAAGCGTTGTCGGTTTTCAAGTTCAGGTCACAGGAGGTCATTGGTAAAATTCCAAAAGCTCCGATGGCGGAGATTTGAGAAAGGCGGCCTAGGTAGGTGGCGATCATGGCGTTTTGGGTTGCGGTTTGACACAAGGGAGAGTGAGTTTCGTTTTTTTTCTATAATTTGCACGATTATTCGACCAAAAGATTTCATGAAAGTTTATGTCTACGACAAATGCGGTACCTGCCGAAAGGCTCTCAACTGGCTCGACCTGAATGATATGAAGTACACCAAGATTCCTATTCGGGACAATCCTCCAAGCAAGTCCGCCTTGAAAAAAATGCTCAAAACAAAGAACGGTGAATTGAAAAAACTCTTCAATACGTCGAGCAAGGATTACCGGGATCCAGCCGTGAAGGATCGTTTGCCTGATCTCTCAGTTGAGCAAGCCCTCGACTTGCTCGCCTCTAGAGGGAATTTGATCAAGCGGCCTTTCCTTCTGTCGGAAGAGGTCGCATTGATCGGTTTCAAGGAAGAGGAGTGGGCGGCGGCGTTTGGCGGTAAATAAGGAAGGAATCTTTAAGTCATGAAACTTGATGAAAAAGTTGCTTTGGTTACGGGAGCGGGCACTGGTGTGGGAGCGGCTACCGCTGTACTTCTCGCTAAAAAAGGGTGTCGCGTGGCTGTCAACTATCGTCGTTCCGGCGAAGAGGCTGCCGAAGTGGTCGCCGCCGTCGAGGAAACCGGTGGCGAGGCTTTTGCCTTTCAAGCCGACGTTGCCTCGGACAATGAGGCTCGTGCCTTGATCGATGCCGCCATTGATAAATTTGGCCGGCTCGATCTCCTTGTCAATAACGCGGGCACCACGGAATTTATTCCTTTCGACGATCTCGATGCAGTGGGCGACGACGTCTGGCAACGGCTCTACCAAGTGAACGTAGTGGGTGCTTTCCATTGCGCTCGGGCTGCGGCAAAGGTGATGCGAGACACCTGTGGGACGGACGGCGCGGAAATCGTAAACGTCGGATCCATAGCCGGCCTCAAGGCTACGGGTAGCTGTATACCCTACGCCGCCAGCAAGGCTGCCTTGCATAACCTGACGGTGGCTCTGGCTCGCACCTTGGCTCCTGATCGTATTCGTGTCAATGCGGTGGCCCCGGGTTTCATTACTGGCCGTTGGTTGGAGGGGGGATTGGGCGAACACTACGAGTCAACCAAGGCCGCCTTCGAAAAGGCCATGCCCCTCGGAGCGGTGTGCACGCCCGCCGACGTGGCTGTCGCCATCCTGTCTCTCGTCGAGGGTTCCGACCTCGTTACCGGGCAAATTCTTGCCTGCGATGCCGGCATGAGCCTGGCCGAACCCGTTCAGGTCTGATCGTGCTTGTTCCCTTTCAGTTGTCCGGAGTGAGGTAAATCAAAGATTGCCACTTGTTCCGGTTTTCTCGAAAATAATCGTTTCTTTCCTGTACTTGTTCCTCCATGCCACTCTCATTGAACGGACGCGTAGCTTTAGTTACCGGCAGCAGCCGGGGGCTTGGGCATGGCATTGCCCTCTCCTTGGGGAAAGCGGGTGCGAAAGTGGTGGTCAATTATTTGAATGATCGAGCGTCGGCCGACTCGGCGATGGCCGTGCTAAGCGATAACAGTGTTCATGCCATGCTTGTGCGGGCCGACGCCTCCGACCCCGAGCAGGTCGAAGCCATGGTTCGTTCCGCTTCCGAAAAATTGGGCGCTGTCGACATCGTCGTCCCCAATGCTACTCCCGATCAACCCCAAAAGCCTATAGAGGAATACGATGCCGACTTCTATCGCCAAATGTACGAATTCTTCGTGATGGGCCCCTACATGTTGGCCAAGGCCGCCTTGCCGGCTG
>CALBIN010000483.1 GCA_937893275.1 uncultured Opitutia bacterium
TCTATTTTTAACTGAGACCGGTAAGCGTACCCGTACTGCTGGCAAACTTTGATTTATTAATACCCATATTTTCAGCATAAGGCATATGCCTGGGAGCGTGCTCTCGGTTAGTCAATTTTTTTGCCGTTCTTATAATCTTCACGATGAGTTTCATCCCCGTTCTCATTATAGAAAATCCACACGCCGTGCTTCTTGTAGTCCTTATATGCTCCTTCGCTTCGCTTCTGTCCCTCCCGATACCAAGCGATCTCCGTCGAGATGCCCGTACCGTCATGCCGGTAAGTCTTCTGTAGGTAGAACTTTCCTTCTTGGTTCCAGCGTCTGTTAACCATGTATTTGCCGAAGTGAAATACATGCTCTGCCTTTTTCGGTCCATTATGCCAGTACATAATCTTCGTACCATGCGCCTTTCCCTCGTGATAAGGAGCTTCCGTCGAGAGTGATCCGTCCTTGAAGCAATAGATTGCCTTACCGTGCTTCTTGCCGCCGACATAGGGAATTTTTGAAATTATGACATCGTCTTTGTAAATGGTCAAAGTTCCATGGCGCTCGCCTTCCGCATATGAGATCTCTGCCTTTCCCAATCCGTTCTTCTCGTAGACAGTCACCTTGCCAGTAAAGGGCTTGCTTTCCCCACGAAAATACCAGAGCCCATCTCTTTGTTCGAACTCATCCTCTGAGGGCACCCCGTTACTGTCCCTAGGCAGCCACTCTAAATACATTTGAGCTCGCCAAACTTTGGGGAGTTTTCCTTGAGGTCGGACGCCGTAGGCTGGTACATGATTGGATAAGGGAGTAGCTTTCATCCACTCGTCGATTTGAGTCGACAATTTGTTCACTTTTTGGGGCTGCTGTGTCGAGATGTCGGTGCGATCGTCCGGGTCTTGCCTCAGATCGTAGAGCTCTTTTCCGCTCGGGCGGGCAATCAGTTTATCCCAACCGTCAATGACGACGCGTGCCGTCAAATTGCTGTTTACGTCTTTGATTGCATCGAGATCCTGATCATGCTCGTAGACGTCCACGAAGATGCGATCACGCTTGGCCAGCACCTGCGGACTCCGCAGATCCAGGCCGGACATGGCCGGATCTGGCTTGATGCCGCATGCTCGCAGGATGGTCGGTGCAATGTCGATGTTGCTGGCTAAAGTCGCGGCATCACGCTGCGGTTTGATGCCGTTTTTGTGGGTGAGGAAAATCGGCGTGCGTATACCGGTTTCTACCGGCTCCCGTTTAGATCTTACGTACTTGCCGACCTTCTCCGGGTTCGGCACCCAACCATTGTCGCAGGTGTAAACGAAGAGGGTATTGTCGTAGAGCCCCTTCTTTTTGAGATGGTCCACCAGCTGCCCGCAGGTCTCATCAAACCAGTCGACATTGGCCCAGTAGCGTGCAGTGGGTTCGTCTGGTGCGAGGTCTTTGTATTTTTGGTAAAGGCGATCCGGCGCGTCGTGTGGCGAGTGCGGCAGAAAGACGCCATACCAGATAAAGAAGGGTTGATCCTTGGCTTGCGCCTTGTCCACGAAGTCGTAGATCGGCTTCATGGTCTCGCGACCAATCTTAAGGCCTTCATCACCATGACGACCGCCGCGCGACACATCGCCGTGAGTCATGGCGTCAGTAAAGCCATGATCTAGCGGATTGCCTTCCCACCACTTTCCGGTCTGCAGCGTCGCATAGCCGTTTGCCATCAGTTGCTTAATGAACGAGGGCTGCTTGGCGAAGGGGGCCATCATCCGTTTGCGCATCTTTGCCCAAAGCTCTTTGTCGCCCGGGTTCTTACGCGTTGGCTTCTTCCCTGTCGGCATGACCGGATCGTTGCCGCGGATGCCGGTCTGGTGCGGATAAAGACCGCTCGCAAGGCTCGCAAGCGATGGGCGACAGAGCGGAGCAGTCACATAGCCGCGCTCATAAAGCAGTCCCTCGCCGGCCAACCGATCGAGATGCGGTGTTTTGATGTGAGGATGCCCCATGAAACCGTAGTCGGCCCATCCTTGATCATCGCTCAAAAGAAACACGATGTTCGGCCTGTCGGGGGTAACTTTCAGCTCCATGACTTTCCTGTCATCCATCATCATTCGCTGCAGTACGCCGTCTCTGGAAACCCAGTAATAAACCGGACTGATGCTGCCACCACCGGTCAATTCGAACTTGGAGCACGCGATCTGGGTGTTGCTGACCGTGATGGTTTCCGGTTGTAACGCAGTCAGAGCGTACTTCTTTTTGAGGTTCATCTCACCGGACTCCAACGAGTACGCGTAGGAGTAGGTTCTGCCTGGGGTTGTGGGGAGCAAGGTCACAAGGCGAAGCATTGCAGTTAACGTAATGGTGCCATCAGGAAGCTCGAGGACGCCTTCACGACCATTCTGAGCTCGAATCGTTGCCATACCATCATCCGATACGGTTGCGACAAAGGAACCGCCTTCATCAATTTCGTCACCTTTGCTCTCGATGAATCTTGGAAAGAGGAAGTTGTTTTTGCGGCAACTTTGGCTTATTTCCATGGAATGCGTCTCTCCCTTGTAAGACATCTGATAGCGGTCTTTCA
This sequence comes from uncultured Opitutia bacterium, assembly GCA_937893275.1. Lineage (GTDB taxonomy): Bacteria > Verrucomicrobiota > Verrucomicrobiia > Opitutales > Seribacteraceae. Next base: position 2,546 of record CALBIN010000483.1, read on the forward strand.
AGAGGACCGTATCCTTGGTGAGTTCTGTGGACAAAGTGACCGTACCAATTATGTTGTACGCCTCGCTTCCTCGCTCGCGAAGCGAATAGGTGTAGTCCTTGTTCCCCCAGGCTTTGAGGTCAGATAGGTTGATCTCCAGAGATCCCCAGTCTGTTGCCTTCCCCCCTTGGTCCTCCGCTTGTGATATTGTACATAACAGCGTGGACGAAACTAATAGTAGGATTCCGATTCTCATTTAGTTTTCCTCTTTTGTTTTTTGCCTCTCTGGAGTAATGCAGTTTTTAAAACATTGAACTTTTTCAGGGTACTGGCCTGCAAGGTTCTTCGACTTGAGTCTTTTTTCTAAGCGGGACATGTAATTGTTCATATAAAACAATTCATGTCACAGACTCTGGTTTTCTTACATTCTATTTTTAACTGAGACCGGTAAGCGTACCCGTACTGCTGGCAAACTTTGATTTTTCAAGACCCATATTTTCCAGCATGCTGACATAGAGGTTGGCCAGAGGGGCATTATTGTCT
>CALBIN010000484.1 GCA_937893275.1 uncultured Opitutia bacterium
TTGTGGAGAAATAACTTTTAGTGTTTTTCTTCTCTCGTCTGTCTATTTCCAAGGGGTTGTTGCTTTTACTTCTTCCCGCTTTGTCGTATGGGCAGAAACCGATTGGGGGAGTCGAGGCAAATGCTACTTTGCCCAAACTGGCACTCGTTCCAATCGAGCGAAACGATGATGCGCTAACCCCGTTTGAAAAGTCTGAGCTTAGGCGGTTGTTTGGCTTGGACTTGCGGGAGTTGGCTCGGCGTCCCGTACACGGAGTTTTAGGTTACGAGCAAGAATATTGGCGGAATCCTGCCTCGGTGCATGTTTTGCGACCGGACGACGTAAGTCTCAACGGTCATGTCCTGACCGTGGAAGCTTTTCGGGGCGTGCCGGGCATGCACGTGACTCGTGGCACGGGTTACGACGATTTTGCAATCATGCGGAACTTCAGCGGTTCCTCCACGGAGAAGTTTCTCGCCATGGTGGACGGCAGGGAGGTCCTTCAAATCATGGGCGGAACGGTCAACGCGACTGGCGAGGACGTTCCCTTGGAGATTCTGGATCGAGTGGAAATCATTCGCGGGCCCGGCGCTTCCATTTGGGGAACGAATGCCGTAAGCGGTGTTTACAACATTGTGACCAAGAGCGCTGCCGCCACTCAGGGGGATTCCGTGCGGTTGGTCATTCGCGACGATGGCACTTTTCTCGGGGATTACGTTCACGGAGGTCAGGCGGGCAAGGATGCTTTTTATCGGGTGTGGTTTCGCGATCAGGAGTATGCCGAGGGCACCTTGAACTCCGGTTTGTCCGCCAAGGACGACGGTTACTTCCGCAAGTTGGGTTTCCGCTACGACAAAACCTTGTCGAGGGATCTTGACTTCACCTTCGCGGGGGCTTTGGGCAAGCGACGAGTGCATCATGTGTTGGATCTGAGTCAGCGACTTTATTATCCCACCGAACCAGCAACGCCTGTCGACGCTGCTCTCCTCCAGGGCTTGCCTGGTGCTGTTGGCGTCCCCATAACTTGGCCCCCCTCTCGTGATTCCGATCTCTCTATGCCTCCTGGTTTCACTCGCTACGAATATTGGGGAGAAATGCCCCATGATGCCGGTCACTTGCGAGCCAAACTTTCCGGGGTTACTGATTCGGACTTGGAATGGACCTTGGCCGGGTATGCCGAGCAATACAAAACCTTTCTCGGGCATGTCGGTCGACGCTGGGAGCGCAAGGAGTACGACCTCGACTTTAAGGCAAACAAGCCAATCGGGGACCGCCATCATTTGTCCTTCGGTTTTGGAGCACGTCATATGGATTTCGATATTGAAGATGTGGTTACGCCACCTTGGGACTTTCCGACTATTGACACTATACCAGGCACCTTCATTCCTTCCACAGGCATTCCCACTTCCGACATAACCATTCTGGATCATGGCGATAGTCCGACGAAGTTCGATCGTATTTCAGCCTTCATTCAGGACTCCTATGAATTTAGCGACAGTCTTCTCTTTTCCGCCGGGGCCAAATTCGAAGAGAGTGATCTCGCCGGCACCGGCGTCCAGCCGGGAGCCCGTCTTTCGTGGGTCGTCAACGAAACAAACGTCTTGTGGTCGGCGTATTCTCGGGCTTATCGCACACCATCATTGGTGGAGCGTTATTCCGAGGTTTCCTACGCCCGCATCTGGATGCCGATAGGAAACCCAATAGATCCCGCAAAGGAATTCTGGCTTAACCAATCCTTTCCCGGAAACTCGGACTTGGAGAAAGAGGAAACCGATGCCTTCGAAATTGGTTGGCGTTCCCAACCTTGGGTCGATTTTACTGTCGAACTGTCCCTTTATCACTACGATACCAGAAACGCCATTTTTTCCGGTCCGCCCATTTACGAAGCCCATGACGTCAAAACTTCGGGGGGAGAATTCACCTTCGACTACAGTCCCTTCCACTATTGGACATTGAAGGGCGGAGCCTCCCGTACCATCAGCGACGACAAGACGGAAGGCGTGGAAATCGACAATTTTCCCAAAACCTTGGCCCATCTTTCTTCTCACATTCTTTTGCGGGACGATCTCATTTTCTCGCAGAACTTCTACTACGCTGCCGAAAGAACGATTGCCTCCGCATACAATCCAATTTTCATTCCCGCTCACTTGCGGATGGATCTCGGATTCATCTGGAGACCCGACGAAAGTCTTGAAATCGGGCTTTTCGGTCGCGACCTTCTCGATCCCCATCACCCCGAAAACATGTACCAAGACCTGGAACTCGAACCTGCCCGAGTCGAGCGCTCCTTCCTTTTATCCATAACCAAAAGATTCTGATTTTTTTCTTTCCGTGCTTTCCCTGATTACCAAATTCAAACTTTTCACAAAGAGGATGCGGTTCGCATCCTTCGCCATTGTGTCTGTTTGCGTCTGCTCCAATGCGAGTTTCGGGAAAACGGATTCTTCGGAGAATGCGAGAACGGAGGCTCGTTTTAAGGCGGCTTACCTCGCCCACCTTCTCCACTATTCGACTTGGGACGAGAAGGATCTGCCAAGTGCCGATTCTACCGTTGGTCTTGCCGTAGTAGGTAAGGATATTCACCATTTTGCTCAGGTTCTTTTATTCCTTGTCGACGAATTGAAAATCACCATTCAAGGACGCAAGGTGAAGGTGTTTTCCCTAGCACGCATCCCGGATGCCGACGAGGAGAAGGAAGTTTTCAAGGACTGCGCGGTCATCTACTTTCTGCAATCGGAGGAAAGCAGATGGTCTGAATGTACGCTATGCGACAAGAAAGGCGTGCTAGCAATAGGCGAGGGGAGCAAGTATGCTCGAGAGGGAGCTTGCGTGAGTATTGTTCGATCACGAAATCGCGTGAAGTTGTTGATCAATCGGGAGGGTTACGCCTCACGCAATCTCAAGGTGAGCTCACGTCTTCTTAGGCTTCGCAGTGCAGTTGACCTTTACAAAAAGGGCGGCTGAAGATTTCTCGTTATTTGAGTTCGGCCAACTTGACCTTTTCTGTGCGCTGACCTTCCCCCTTCGAATCGGCGACGTGAAGGAGTAACGTGTCGCCGGGTTTTTTCCTTCGTAGCATTTGCATGAAGGGTTCAATCCTTTCGAAGATTCTCTTGCCACCGACTTTCAGAATAATTTCTTCGTCTTTTAGCCCCACCTTTGCCGCGACTCCACCTTTTGCGACCTGTCTTAGCAACAGACCTTTCGTATTTGGTTTTATTTTTTCCAGAAACTCGGGGGATTGCCCCCAGATTTCCTCAACCGCTGCCTGCATGGTGGGGGTGACGACTGTCGTTTTCTTTTCAATCAAGGAGCGGATGGCAGTTGGAGGAATGGCCGAAGCAATGCCTTGATGTACTTCTCCCAAGGTCATGGAGGCAACCTGAACACCAATGATCTCGCCTCTGGCATTTAGCCATGGTCCCCCCGATGTGCCACCGGCTCCAATCCCTGCGATGGCGAAGGTTTCGGCAAAGGCGCCGTCGTACCACTCGAAGCTCGATTTTTTCTTAGCCACGTATCCGGTAATAAGAAGGTTGTGCCGAAACACGGGAGCTCCGAAGAGATAGCTTGGCCTTCCCTCGTTCGGAATGTTTTTAGCGATTGGAAGAAAAGGATATGGGTTTTCTCGTTTGGGCAGGGATAGCAGGGCCAGATCATGAGAACGGTCCGTGCAAACCAGTTTCAGTGGATGGCGACCAAGGGTGGGGGAGAGAGCTTCGTAACGCTTGCTCTTCTTCCGAATGACGTGGCAGGCGGTGAGAACAAGACCTTCTTTGCTTACAATGGTCGCTGAACCGTCTAGCCGACCGCCCACTAGTATTTCCAAGCATGCAGGGGCTACCTTGGCGTAGAGAGGTTTTGCTTTCGCTTCTTTTTCAGCAGTTGTGCTCGATGCGATTGAAAACAAGGTTATGATGACGGTCAAATGAACTTTCATGGAGTCTCTTTTCTAGGTTTCCCGTTTAAGTGCAACAAATCCTTTGCCTAAGTTTTAGATATACTTAGGTTTCGGCAAATGAAGAGTTTACTCTCTAGGTTCATCGTGATTTGTTCTGTAATCCCTTTTAGCTCCTGCATCGAATTTGAAAGTCAGGAGCTGGTTTATCGATACGAAAAGAAGAATGACACCTTGTTGATTGCTCTCAAGTACGAAGGCATTTACGGAGCGATCAAGGCCGGATTTGACGATCGCTCGGATGATGTCGCTACGGACGAGCAATTGAGTGAAAGGCAGGTGGCGCAACTGGAATCAGTTCTTGCTGGGGGGCGTGCGTTTTTCTTCAACAACTGGATAAGCGAGTACAGCCGAGCCGGTTGCGCCGAGGTGTTGCAAAAGGTGAAGGATGGCAAAGGTCCCGAAATGGTGTTCGGTGATCCCGAGAAGAAACTCTTACGGGCCTTGCTGGACGATGTGAAGATTGAGAGCATCGGTTTCTATCTCGACGAGAACAAGCGTTTGTCCGGTGCACAGACCATGCGCATTTCTCATTTCACCAAATTCATTCGATTGGCGAACGAGGTTTTTCGCCGTCAGTTCGTGGCAAAGTTGCCGGAGTTGCGTAAAGAACAGGCGGAGGCCGTCAAGAGTTCCTTCAGCCGCGAAAGTATCGATTTGCTGGAGCAGACTCTTGAGGACGATTATGACTTTCTTGTTCACGAGGGAAATCTGTTGCGCGTGCAGTTTCCGGTGACGAAGTTGGACTACGGGCGTGTCGAAGAGGAAACGCAAGAGGATCTGCCCGAAGGTGTTCGCCTAGATTTTCGAAAAAGTGTCGCAACTTTGGAAATGGGTCAGTTGGAGGATGGAAAAGTCGTCCTTCGCAAGAAATGTTTTGCCGGTTATTCCCGCAATGCTCTCAAGTATATTAAAGCTAAGCATCCCAAGCTTCTCCATAAGTCCAAAGCGGTGGAAGTCATTTCACTTCAATTCCTTTCAGGCGTGTTGGCGGACTGATGGCGCTTTTCCTTAAGTAATGAATTTCTCGGAATGGTTTGAGACGATTGTATGGTGGCTGATCGCGGTGGACTGTTGCGGTTACAATATAGTGGCTTGGTTCGGGCTAGAGTGGTATGAGTCGAAGTTCGGGAAGTGTTCACGCATATTTCCCGTAACCAAGGCATTCGGGGTTTTTTACGGTGCTCTGGTGATTTGGCTGGGTACGGCTTTATATCGGGCCGGATCTCCTCTCTTCGGTGGTTGATCTATCCCGAAAAAAGGAAGTGGCTTGACTATGCCTCGATCTTTCCGAAATAGTAAAACCGAACATATTTACTGCGAACCCAATCTAATTATTCGCCATGTCCATCAATTACCGAGAAGCCAAACGCATTTTAAATAAGCAAGAAGAAGCCCGCGAGGTGATAAACAGTTATCGTGGTCTGGAAAGTATCGGCAAGCGGATGCAGATGAGAAATAACAAGGATCTTATTCTCAAGCTCTTCGAAATAGAGGAAGACGAAGAAATTGTTGAAGTATTTACCCACCTCAAGGCACTATATGAAGAGCAATGGGGTGATGCCGAGGCAACGGCTCC
>CALBIN010000485.1 GCA_937893275.1 uncultured Opitutia bacterium
GGGCAAGCTCTACGCTTCCAACGGGTACTGGGTGGATGCCCGTTGGGTGATCCCCCCCGATGGCCAAAAACAATCCGCCCAAGTACTTCGTTTGGACTCGCTCCGGGCGAAATGGCAGGTCGACCTGGACATGGGCCAATCCAATGACCGCGGGCTGGCCTACATGAAAGGCAACATCCTCAAGTCCATTACCTTTACCCACGACGCTTCGGGCAAACCCCTACCTCAACCGCAAAATTTGTTAGTCATGGCGGCGGGAGCGAACTTCGAGCGGGGAGGCGCAGTTTCGTCCTGGACGCGGGACGACAAGAAGGGCATTTGGGTTCATACCTTGGTTAGGCACGGTTCAAGCGTTGGAGGAATACGCTGGGTACCAAGGGACATGGAAGTTTACCGGGACAAGAAAACCGGAATCGAGCGCATATTCTTGTCACTCGGCAACCCAGGCATCGCGTCCGGGGTTTACGACCCTTCCCTCCCGGGAAAGGTCAGGTGGAGTCCCCACCTTGAATTCCCCTTCCCGGAAGGCGGCTCTCTCCATACCCGACCGCTCGGCATCGTCCAGGCCAATGGCTCCCTTTTGTTTTCCGAAGGCGGGGCTATTTTTCGCCGGGTGGACGGAGAAAAGCCAAAGTATGAAAAGATCATCGACCTCAACGAGGATACCGATACCGATGTCGGAGGTATCCGTGGCCTGACCGTCATTGATAACCCGCAAGGCAAAGGACAATCACTTCTATTTTTGTGGGCACCGGGTGACAGATCCAAAAGCCAGGTCAAGCGTCTCGATCCAGATGAAAAGGGCGGTTACACGCTCAAGGACGAGGCCATGATCATGGAACTGATGAAAAAGAAACTGGGGGTGGACGTATCCTATACTCTGGGCGCGCACAACATGGCCTATCCCTTCATAGATCTCACTACCGGACAAACGGTCCACCTGATCGGTTTTCAAGGGAACATAAAGGGGAAGCACCACTTGAAATGGAAAGGAAGCGCCCTTTACGGAGGAGCCTTGTACGCCGTCCGCTACCCCGACTTGAGCTACAAGGTACTCGAAGTAAACAACGGCTATACATCAGGCAAACCAGTACTTGTTTCCCCCCGCACGTTTTGCCTCTCACCCTTTGGAGATAAGGGTATCTTCATCGGAGGCCATGACTCGAGCCGGAAGATTTCAGATGATATGGCTTGGATCTTCCACGCTCCTCTCGAAGTCGCATTGGGTTTACGCGAGGGAAGGGATTGCCCACTCTCAAAGATAGAGACAAAGCCAGCTGCCCGACTGCTCGAAGGACCCCTTTACGAATTACGGATTTACCAAGCGAGCGAGGGAAGGTTCCAACACCTGATCAAGCGCTTCCGCGAGCACACCGACCGGATTTTTAAAAAGCACGGATTAAATGCTCTGGGCTACTGGATCCCAACCGACGGCTCGGTCAAGAAAAGACGCAAGTTCGTCTACTTGCTCCAACATCCTTCTAGATACGAGGCCTACCGCAACTGGACGAATTTCTTCAATGACAAAGAATGGGAGCGGGTTATGGACAAGCCCGAGTTCCAAGGACTGCTTTCGGAAAAACCGAGCAGTATCTTCCTGTCCCCCAATGATTATTCCGCCGTGGCAAGGAACGACATCGAAAAGCTTGGAGGAAGCTTCGAACTGCGCACCTACGTCGTGAACCCGGGAAAGCTACCCATGCTCAACGCCCGTTTCCGCAAGCACACTACTAGCTTGTTCAATCGGCATGGAATCCAAAATGTGAGCTATTGGACTCCCTTCGACCAACCAGATCGCAAGGACACCTTGATCTACCTGGTTCACCACGCCAACCGCAAGCAGGCAGACCTGAACTGGACGGCCTTTGGCCAAGACCCCGAATGGAAAAGGGTCGCTCGGGAATCCCAACTGAAAGGCAAATTGCTGGCCCGACCCCCCGAAAGGCTTTACTTAAAAGCCTTGGACTTCTCCCCTTTGCGATAAATCATAAAAAAGGGGGTATTAATAGGGGAGAGAACCCCTTGTCCCGGGTTTTGAATAAAGCAAAAAGCTATTCCTTCTTGCCCCTAGCAAAGGTGGAAAGATGAGAGTCTCCCTTAAGCCAAAACCTCAGGCACAACATGGCCGTGGACATTGGTCAAACGGCGCTCGAGACCATTGTGATAGTAAGTGAGGCGCTCATGGTCCAAGCCCATGAGGTGCAGGACAGTGGCATTGAAATCGTAAATGGAGGTGCGACCAGTCACCGCTTTAAACCCGAACTCATCGCTCTCGCCGTGGCTGTAAGCCTTCTTGACACCGGCCCCCGCGAGGAAGCAGGTGAAAGCATCTGGATTGTGATCGCGTCCTGTGCCATTGCCTTGGAGGAAAGGCATGCGACCGAACTCGGTACACCAAACGATCAAGGTGTGGTTGAGCAAACCGCGGCGCTTCAAATCATGGATCAAGGCAGCGGTGGGCTGGTCCATGATCTCCGCTTGCATGGCATGGGTCTTGAGTATATTCGAATGCGAATCCCAGTTGGTGATACCGTTGCCGCCGGAAGGATCGCTTCCGTTGAAAAGCTGGACCACGCGAACCCCTTTCTCAATCAATCGACGAGCCAAGATACAGTTTTTGGCGTACTCGCGCTTCAAGTTGCTTCCATCCAATGTGCCATATTCGCGTTGAATCGAATGAGGTTCCCCGGAAACGTTCATAACCTCGGGCACCGAGGTCTGCATACGCCCGGCTAATTCGTAACTCGCGATGCGAGCAGCCAAGTTGGCGTCACCGGGATAGGTCTTGAGATGTTTGTCATTGAAACGCTTCAGCAAATCCACCGTGGAACGATCATCCGCTGGAGTGTAGGACACGGGACGGGCTAAGTTGGCGGGAGGATTCTTGGCGTTGAAGTCGGTTCCCTGAAAGGCAGCCGGCAAAAACCCATTGCCAAAATTGTTCTTTCCCGAACGAGCGGGACCACGTGGGTCGTTGATGGCGACGAACGCAGGCAGTTCGGCGTTTTCCGAACCAAGGGCATAGGTCACCCAGGCACCGAAAGAAGGAAAGCCTTCCATCGTGAATCCCGTGTTGAAAAAATTCTCTCCCTGCGGGTGGGCGCTGGTTTGGGTGTGAAGGCCGTGGAGAAAACAAAAGTCATCGGCCAAGGCACCGAGGCGAGGCAACAATTCGGAGGTCATCTTGCCACTTTGGCCACGCGGCTTGAATTCCCAAAAAGGCTTCGCTATGTTACCGGAAGGACCTTCAAAAGTAACCGCAGGCAAGCCGGGAGGCTTCTGACCATGATACTTTGTAAGGCCGGGCTTGTAGTCGAAGGTGTCAACGTGGCTGACAGCCCCAGGGCAATAGATTACGAGTACCTGTTTGGCCGGGGCATGATAATGAGGTGGTCGAGGGGCATAGGGCTTGTCAGGGTCGACATCGGGCCGCATCGGAGTCTTGCCACTGAAGTTGGCGGGGTCGTCAGAAGCCAAAAGACCGTCTTGGGCAAGCAAGCCTGCGAGACCGAGACCACCCAAAGCAGCGCCCGTATTGCGCATGAACTTGCGGCGGTTCAGCAAACCGTGCCCGATTGATGAAATGTGGTCTGCAGAATTCATTGCGTGCATCAGGGAAGAAAAGCGAATTCGTTGGAATTGATGAGAGCTCGGCAAACGACGGGCAATCCATGGACCTTGGCCACCTGCATGCAGGCATTCAGCTCAGCTGGATCCGGTTCCCGAGAGAGTAAAAGCTCAAAACATCGTCGCACGACTGCAAAGGAAACTTTCTTCCCGGCTTCTTTTTCTGCTCGCTCCGCAAGCAGAGCGGACTGGGTAACGACAAAGTCGCTGTTCATTAGGTTGAGTGCCTGCAAGGGCGTCGTAGAAACAGGGCGTTTGGCCCGCACTTGGCCGCAATCAGGAAAATCAAAGGCCGTGAAGATACGGTCATCCACTCGTCTCATGCGCTCTTGGTAGATCATCCGACGCCAAGTTTCAGGGCCATGGTTATTGACCACCTCCCACTGGGCGTAAGTTTTCTTCACGTTGTGTATGCGATAGCTTCGCCCGCCCAGTTTACGGTCCAGCTTACCTGAAGCCAAGAGTATGCCGTCGCGAATGACCTCAGCCTCTACGCGTCGGGGAGGATAGCGCCAAAGCAGGGAAGATGTAGCATCTTTTTTCATCCCCAGCTCAGTTGGTTGGCTGGATCTGCGAAAGGCATCGGAGGTAACGAGCAGCCGAAGGAACTCCTTCATGGACCAAGCAGTGCCTTCTGACCGATTGGGCTTTGTGAACTCGGCCGCAATCCAGTCCAGCAGTTCAGGATGACTGGGAGGGGAACCCGCTCGCCCAAAGTCTCCTCCGGTGACCACGAGTCCCGCCCCGAACACATGTTGCCATAAGCGATTGGCCATAACGCGTGCCGTGAGCGGATTGGATGTGTCGGTAACCCAGTCGGCAAATCGCGTCCGGCGGGCGAGGCCGCTGGCGTCATTGTCTACACCGAGTTCTCCGGCCAAGATCCTCGGGGCGCCAGGTAGTACGATGTCGCGGGGATTCTCTGGACTCCCACGATGAAAGACGCGAGTGAGCACAGGCTTGATGAAACTGCCAACGAAACTAGGCCGGGGACCGGACTCGGCAAGTTCGTAGGTGAGGTGGGAAATTTCCCGAACGGCATCCGACAAGACTTTGTTTTGCTCCACCCCTTTCTTGATTTTTGGAGTCGACGCAATTTCCTTCCAGGATCCGTCGGGCAACTGAGCCTCCACTACGTAATCTTGAAAGCTGAATTTGTTCTTTTGCTCGAGGTAGTCGGTCTCGTAATAGTATTCGCGATTCGTGCTGATGCGGAGGCGACCGACTTGGACGGGGTTGGCGAAAGCGAATTCAAGCCACGGCTGTTTCTTTGCCTGTTTGTTGTAGCTAGCCTGCCAACGTTGCGTACCGTAATTTCCATCAATCACACGGCCGACGGGAAAGCGATTACCTTGTTGGGCAAACCTCGGATCCGTGCGAACCTTGGTCCCCTGGGAACTACGAGCCAAGTTCAAGTCCTCACTCGGTTTGCCAAAAATCTCCAGTTCATCGATACCCACGTAACCAGACTTAAAGGACACGCGAAGGGCCTTGGCCATGAGAGGCTTCCAGTGGAGTTCTTTGTAAGCTCCCCAGTCTTCCTCCCAGGTCGATCTCTGTGCTCGAATCTTATAACGGTTTCGCGAAATATTCTTCCAAATCTCACGAGATTTTTCCTTGCGGGGGTGATCCTTCGAGAACTCGGGGAAACGACTACCGAACTCGATATCCTGAAAAACCGCCGTCATCGAATAGTAGTCCTGAATCGAAAGCGGATCGAACTTGTGGTTGTGGCAGCGTGCGCAACCGATGGAGACACCGATTAAGGAAGCTCCGACGGTCTGCATGACCTCATCCATGCGGTCGGCGCGAGCCTGTCGAATGGCCGAGGGTTCCTGACCGACCGTGGCGGCTGGAACATGAGGACCAGCGACAAGAAAACCCAAGGCTTCGCCTGTGCCAAGACCATCACCGGCCAATTGCTCGCGCACAAATCGATCGTAGGGAAGATCCTGATTAAAGGCTCGAATTACGTAATCCCGATAGACCCAGGCAAGTTTCCGGTAAAGATTGGATTCCGAACCGTTCGTCTCCGCCCATCGAATCACATCCAGCCAATGCTGTGCCCACCGTTCGCCAAAATGGGGAGAATCCAGCAACTCGTCGACCAGTTCCAAAAAGGCCTTCTCCTTGGAGGTTGAGAAATCGGAAATGAATTTTTTGACGCGATCAGACTCGGGAGGGAGACCAGTAAGAACAATGGAAGCGCGACGAATCAAGGAAAGGCCGTCAGCCGGAGGATTAGGATCAATGCCCTCCCTTGCCATACGATCATTGAGAAACGCATCAACTGGATGCTTGGCGACTTTCGGTATCGAAGGGCGCTTCACGGGCTGAAAGGCCCAGTGGTCCGTTTTTCGCTCCAGTTTCGCATTCATTTGACCTGGCCAGACGGCACCTTCGGCAATCCATTTTTCCAGCAGAGCGATTTCAGCCGAGCTCAAGGGATCCCCTTTCTGCGGCATCCGCTCATCCGGGTCTTTCAGCTTGATCAATTCGATAAGATGACTTTTTGCAGGGTTTCCAGGCACAATCGCAGGCGAACCACTGTCGCCGCCAAGCAACAGAACGGGACGTCGGTCGATGCGCAAACGAGCCTTTTGTTTGTCCGGCCCATGGCAATCTATGCAGTTATCCTCTAGAAGTGGTAGAATTTCCTTCTGAAAATCAACTGCAAGAGACAGTTGAAAGGAGAGGGAAAAAATCAGATGGAAAAATGAAAAATGATGGATATTCACTTTAGGCAAAGGAAAATCTGCAGGAAGAAGACGGGGAAAAGAATAAATTATCTCTATTAATTTCTTAGACCAAGGCAAAAAAAACGAGAAATGCAATTAATTCAGAAATTTCATTTACGATCTCCGGACCGAGCCAATACATCGGCCCGCCGAGCCCATGCGGTCGACTTTTTCTTGCATCGCATCAACGCGATCGGGCATGTCGGCGGCTTGGTTTTTTGTTTCGGTTCGGCTGGCGGACATATCGTAGAGTTTCCAAGCGTTTACATTGGTAGCGTTTTCGCTGACCAGTTGCCTTGCCGTATGGCGACATGGGCTTCGTGTTCCCAAAAGAGGGTGCGTTCCTTGACCTCCTTAGGTTTCTTGAAGGTTGGCAACAGGCTCTTGCCGGGTGCCGTCTTAATTTTCTTTTCGCCATAGACTTCGGGATACTTGGTGCCTGCAAGGTCGACTAAAGTGGCCATGACGTCCACCACGTGACTGGGTTGGTGAGTTAGTCCGCCTCAAAGGTGCTCTCCAGTTTTCCAATCGCCTTCAACTTCGCCACCAATCGCCCCACGCTTTCGTCGAGTCGGTCGATTTGGGTAGCGTAAATCTCGCGACGAAAGGCGGACTCGCTCTGCGCCTCGGCGGGCACATTGTCCCAGTTGGGAATCTTGGGATGCGGAGACAGTTCGGCATCATCTGCCAGCAAGCCCATCTCCTTCACCCGCTGGAGCTTATCTTTTATTAATACATCCCATCCCTTGTCGTAAAGACCCTTAAAGTTTGAAATGTTTTCATCGGGTGCATCGATTGGCCAGTGTGGCGCGTGGTGAGCCACGTATAAGAAAAAGGGATTCTTTTTGTCCACCTCGTCAATAAACTTCAAGGCCCAGTCGGTGAAGACGTCGGTGGTGTACCATTCTTAGTCGGGATGCCGCGTATTGGGTGGGTTCGAAGTCGGTGGGCCGACGACTTGTCGTCATGGTAGACGGGACAGCCCAGAAGCACCTTGAAGTAGCTGTCGACATGGATGCGTATGCCGTAGAAGCGCTCGAACCCGAGGTCGGTGGTTCGTTTCCCCTAGGCGTGCCCAACATGCCATTTTCCCGTCATAAGCGTTTGGTAGCCAGCCGTCTTCATGACTTCCACCAAGGTAAGGTTTCGGTTGTTGAGGTGGGGGAGGTAACCTGCCCCGCGGTTGCCGATAGACCATCCAACCGAGGCCTGCCTCGTGGGACAACACCTCCTGGTGTTGTAGTACTGGGTGAAGCGGAGACCGCCGTTGGCTAGGGCGTCTAGGGGGGGCGATTTCCCCGCCGTAGCACCCAATGTCTGAATAGCCCATATCATCCGTCATGATAAGCACGACGTTGAGGCGCTCGACGGCTTTGAGCGTAATCCAGCCGCAGACCTGGATCAACAAGGCGATTAAAAGAAAGAGATTGTTTTTTTCATGGATTGCAAAAACTCCTGTCGATAATTGTTATAGCGATTGCACCAGATGGTGCGCATTTTTCTATTTCCGAGACAAGGGTTACATATAGAATTTCTTTGTACGAAATCATTCTTATTCGCAGACCTGCGACAAATGGATTCACTTTTGCCATCAAGAAACACAAATCGGATGCAACTTTGTCTAAGCCGCATCGTTATAAACGGCAAAGAGGCTTACACCAATAATTGAGAGAAAATACATCATGCAACGAACTATTCAATCTTTGAAGCCCTTAGGGATTTTCATTACTATGATCCCGGTTTTCTATTCACTATCCGCTCAACAACCCGGTCGAGGAAGACCACCCATGCGGAAACATACAGTAACGCAAAAAAAAGAATGGCGACCAGTGCCGGCAACGAAAGCGCCACGGTTTGAAAGCAAGAGCACGTTTCGAAAAGGAAAGAAGGAAATACAGGTGGAAGCCAATGGCATTCCCTGGCATAAAGTCGGGCAATTTCCCAACCGCGGGAACCCCCATACGATCAGCGAACAGACATACAACTTTGAAGTCCGGACGAACCAGAAACCGAACAGCAAAATAACGCCGCTTCATAACGACAGCGGGTTCGGGCCTCCGAATACGCCATTTGGCATTGCGGTCAACGGCGTGCTCTTCGATCCGGGCACGGCTGAATTCTTCAATGGTGATCGTAGCTCCGACTGGAATTACGAGGCCCTAAGCGGAGCCGTTCCGCTGGGCGTTGACTTCAATAACGCCCATGTACAACCGAACGGAGCATACCATTACCATGGCTTGCCCACTGGCTTGCTGGAGAAACTTAAGGTGAATGAAAAAGAGCACTCCCCCTTGATCGGATATGGAATGGATGGCTACCCTATTTATGCGATATACGGTTATAAGAAACCTAAGGATTCGAAATCATCGATCAAGAAGCTCAAAAGCAGCTACAGGTTAAAAAAAGGAATGCGCCCGCGATCTGCTTGGAATCCCGCAGGCAAGTATGATGGAACTTTTAGCAAGGATTACGAATACGTGGAAGGGTTCGGGGACTTGGACGAATGCAATGGCCGCTTTACCGTGACCGCAGAGTACCCCGAGGGAACCTATGCCTATTTCCTAACGGAAGACTGGCCGGCAATACCGCGAAACTTCAAGGCCACGCCGCTTAAGCTGAGGGGCGGCCCTCCACATTCCAACGGTCATCGACACCGATCGCCTCCTCGACCAAGACGATTTCCATAACAAGAAAGTCACCGCATGAAAGTCACGATCCGTCCTTTCAGAGAAGCCGAGAGCGACATTCGTTTCATACGCGACATCGTCTTTGGGCAGGAACAGAACGTGGCGAGAGAAGTTGATTGGGACGGCAAAGACAGTCAGTCCATTCAGGTAGTGGCAACTGATGATGATGACAATCCGGTCGGAACAGGCAGAATGCAACGGGATGGAAAAATCGGCCGCCTTGCCGTTCTGGATTCATGGAGAGGACAAGGTACTGGGCAGAAGCTGCTGAGGGTTCTCGTGGAAACTGCGGAGAAGGAAGATTTTCAAGAGGTTTTCTTGCACGCTCAAGTTCATGCGATTTCTTTCTATGAAAAGTGCCGTTTCCACAAGGATGGGGAAGAGTTCTTAGAGGCTGGCATCCCCCATGTTAAAATGACGAGAAACATTTCAAAGATATAAATTTTTCGTGCTATACCGAATTGATGAAAAGAAAAAGGCTTTTGGCATCGATTGTTTTCGTAATGCCTAAGAACTTAATCTCTATCGTACCGCTGTTTTTGCTGATCCAACCAGCTTATGCAGAGTCGTCAAAAGAAGAGGCGAAGTCCAAGAAGATCGAGGCGGCTCTTGCGGAAGCAGTGGCCGAGGCGAAGGTTCCGGGGATGGTGGCCGCAATCACTTCGTCGAAGGGAGTCCTAGCGATCAGGGCCGCGGGGATTCGCAAAATCGGGAGCAACGTAAAACTGACGAAACAGGACCAAATTCATTTGGGTTCCTGC
>CALBIN010000486.1 GCA_937893275.1 uncultured Opitutia bacterium
TATGTTCGTCGCCCTGCTGATGGTTGGGTGTGGGGAGAAGACGCATTATTCACCGCCCTTGACCGAAGAGGAGGTGAAGATCATCGCAGAGGCGATTGATTTTGATACGCTTCAAGAGCGAGGCAAAGAGGGCGAAGAGGTTCGCTACGCACCCAACGAGCAAACGACTTACACGGGATGGGCGAAGGCGATGCACGACAATGGGCAGATTCGTGGCGTGCTCCAAATGAAGGACGGCAAGCGGGACGGGCTTGCGACTGGGTGGTACGAGAACGGGCAGAAGGAAAGGGAAATGAACGTTAAGGACGGCGATCCTGACGGGCCTTGGACTGAGTGGTACGAGAACGGACAGAAGGAGGGGGAAGGAAATTGGAAGGACGGGAAGAAGGACGGGCTTTGGATTGCGTGGTACGAAAACGGACAGAAGTCGTGGGAAGGCACCTACAAGGACGGCGAACTAGTCAGAGACTAAACCACCCCTCGCCGTCCCGATACTTCCAAAACCCCTGCTTGACCTGAAAACCCGCCGGTATTGGATGGAGGGATGCTCGTTATAAAATTAGCGGAAACTTGTAATAGGCGAATCAATCGCAAGGCTCTACAATAACGACATGAAGAAGTTACTTGCTAATGGTTCCATTAAATGGGAACGCGATCCCTTTTTCACCAAGAAGAAGGTTATATTTTTGGCATTGATCGTTCTTTTCATAGTGGTAACCAAGCTAACAAATTGGTTCACCGCATTTTTGCTTAATGCGGCATTTTTCTGTTTTTGGAAAGGTTACCAAGCTGAACATTCAGGAGTGATTGGTACGGAAAGTGGCACAGTAAAAAAAAGAGAAAGCCCAATAGTGTTTAAATGCTTGAGGAGTATGACGGGCATTATGGGAATAATGTTTCTTTATTTTGCAGGAGCAGAGGCGCTCAAGGATGCAAACATTGCCATGAACGATCCTGAAATCCGTTCTCGGGTCGAGACAGCGATTAATATCAAGAAACTTCAAGCGAGAGGCGAGAAGCAGAATGAACGTTGGTATACCTCTAAAGAGCAAACACCTTACACGGGATGGGTGAAGCAATGGTGGGCTAATGGGCAGATCAAGCTATTGGCTGAATACAACGAAGGAAATATAATGACTGCCTTGGCTTGGAGAATCGGGGGTGAGAAGTGTCCTCATACAAATCTAGTGAACGGAAATGGGGTTGCGGTTTTCTACAACGAAGACGAGACGGAATCGTTTCGCAAAACCTACAAGGACGGCAAGCCTGACGGTCTTTGGACTCATTGGTACAAGAACGGGCAGAAGGAGTACGAATGGAACTTTAAGGACGGCAAGCAGGACGGGCTTTCGACGGGGTGGTACGAGAACGGGCAGAAGAAGTCGGAAGGAAACTGGAAGGACGGCAAGTGGCACGGGCTTCAGATTGGGTGGTACGAGGACGGGACGAAAAGAAGTCGCCTTACCTTCAAGGATGGCGAAGAAGTCGAAGACTAAAACATCCCGAAGGCATCGCGATATTTCTCAAACCGCCTCTTGCTTTAGGGATTGCGTGGATAGAACTTGGCCGACGCCGTGTTCAATGCCTCGCTCTGCGGGACAAAGTACCAAGCGTCGTGATTGGGTATCCTGCCCGCTAGGAAGTTGGCACTGTATGGCAGATCCCAATTGGCCAATCATGGTATGGCGTTGTTGAACAGGGGAGATAAAAGTGCTTTGCATTCAAGGAGCTTTGCTCCCAAAATGAGGTTTTAAGAACTTTCAACTTCTCATCATGAAGCCTTCCTTAATCCTTTCGTTAACGATTCTCAGCCTCACAACGTCAGCTTCCGGCAAGCCCCCCTATCCTCCCGAACTTCCCGATGCTCGGGCGGAGGTCTACAAGACCATCGGTGACACCAAGCTGAAGCTATGGATATTCGAACCCGAAGGTCACAAAAAGTCGGACAAGCGCCCCGCGGTGGTTTTCTTCTTCGGCGGTGGATGGAGGGCAGGCACGCCAGGCCAGTTCGAGATGCAATGCAAGTATCTGACCTCGCGGGGGATGGTCGCGATGACGGCGGACTATCGGGTGTCCTCTCGCAACGGCACCAAGGCGACGGCGTGCGTGGAGGACGGAAAATCGGCGGTTCGCTGGATACGAAAGAATGCAAGGACGCTGGGAGTGAACTCGGCCAAGGTGGCGGCGGGCGGAGGCTCCGCCGGCGGGCACGTCGCGGCCGCAATCGCCACCGTGCCCGGCTTCGAGAAAGACGAAAAGACATCCTCCGCCCCCAATGCCCTTTTGCTTTTCAACCCTGCGGTAATCCTAGCCGAGGTTCCGGGGGAAATCGAGATGCCCGCCGAGAAGGCAGTATCTCTAAAAGAACGAATCGGGATCGACCCCAAGAAGATTTCGCCCTACCATCACCTTCGCAAGGGTTTGCCACCCACCATCATCTTTCATGGCACAAACGACGACGCGGTGCCTTTTCGCACCGTGCAACTGTACGAAAAGCGCGCCCAAGCCCTAGGCAACTCCTGTAAGCTGGTAGCATTCGACGACAAACCGCACGGCTTCTTCAATTGGGGTCGATTCGACAACGAAACCTTCCGCGAGACCATGCTCGCGGCCGAACAGTTCCTTGCGAAACAGGGGTGGATTAAGGGGAAGTCCACGATCAACGCATTCATCAAGAGACAGGCTAAATAGCCAAACCATCTGGGGGAGTCGACCGCATGCGCATCCTCCTCACCGGCCTGCTTGCTTCGACCCTAATGATCGGATCGTTCTTCGTCTGGGGAGGCGATCTGGAACTTCTATTCGCAGAAAACGGCGTACCGAAGACCTTGGGGCCGAACGGTTGGCTGCTGGTGGTGGGATTGCTGATGCTGGACGTATTTCTGCCCGTTCCCGCAACCGCCGCGCTGGCAGCATTGGGGATGACCTACGGGCCTTGGCTGGGTGGTCTCTATGGTTGTTTGGGAACCTTCTTGGCAGGAACTCTTGGCTACGGGATCTGCCGATTGGCGAACGAAAGGGTTGCCCGCTTTCTCGCCGGCGAAACAGGCATGATGATGGGCAAACGCTTTTTTGCACGATCGGGGGCATGGGCCATCGCCCTCTCCCG
>CALBIN010000487.1 GCA_937893275.1 uncultured Opitutia bacterium
CCCGTTAGAAACATTAACTGAAGTTACAAATTTGTTGTGAGAGTCGGTGTCAGTGGAATTTTGTTCCAAGACAGCCAAAGCGGCTGCTCCCGTCCCACCGCCCCCGGAAAATTCTAAGCGCCACTCCCCATCGCCCCAATGTTTATACAGGTTGCTTCCATTGTTATCCACGGTAACGCTAGCCACACGTCCGGGAGATTTGCTGAATGCTACCACTCGATTGTGCGAAACCGCGTAGAGAGTTCCGTTGGCATCCATGGTCATGTCCATGAAGTTTCCACTTCCGAAAGTGGTTAATAGATTGCCGTTCAAGTCGTATATCTTGATGTCACGCCCGAGATGATCCCAGACGCTCCCTCTTCCTACGAAAATCCTTTCCTGTCCAGTCGTGGAATTGAAGTCATAAAAAACTCCTCTGGATTCGCTGACGCTCCATTCCTTGGCGATGTACCAATTATCCTGCTCGCCAGCGGGGAGGGTGGTGACGGCCAGAAAAGAGCCGTACAAAAGGATCCCAATGGAGCAAATGCTCGTTATGTCCGGGCACAGTGCGCCTGTGGTCGCCATGTCGTTGACTCGGCTTGTGCCGTGGGATCGGCTGTCCTTGAGGGTTGCCCTTACGAATATTCGATCTAGGTGCCGGGCGATGGCCCGGCGCATGTTTGCGACGAGGGTGGTGGTGGTTGTTTTTTTCATGGTTCGCATGGAATAAAAATTACTATGACTATCTCTTTTCGTGCAATGTCGTACACGCGTTTAGCAATTGATTTTAGCTTATGTATTAGCCGAAACTGCGAAAAGCTTCGCATCTCTTTAAGTATCTAAATTTTTGGAGGCTGATGCAAGGTTTTTTAAGGCAATGTCTTGAGGCAGTTGATTTTAATACGAGATTGAGGGGTTCGAGGAAGTTATTCTAATCAAGCCATAGGCACTGGAAGCTTTATGCTTCTGGTCGACTTTGCTACTTGGCGTTCGTTTCAACTTGAGCTTCGGTCTGTAAGTCTCTTGCCGGATCGGAATCCTTTTCTTGTGCGGGTTCGAAGTGGCGAAGAAAGTCGCTTGAAGCAAGGGAAGTATGTTTTTCTTAGCGAACATATTGTTAATTCAATTTCGGAGCGACTGCACGGGCGGTGCCGGAAAGACTGTATTTAATTTGCACGAGAAAATGGATTATATTTAATTAATCATGCACGCGTGCGTGGCAAGTTGATTAAACTAATAAGCTATTAGCGGAATTTGCCAAAATGATGCGTTTTATATGAATTATTTTGGATTAATTTCCCTAAATCCTTTAACTCTATGCGATTAAGAATGAATCTTTATTCAGGTAACTGTCCTCGCGCACTGAGGCGACGGGAGCCGAGGGGTGCCGCGGACAACCGTGTAATTACCTTCGATTTACTCCATTCTCGTTCTTGCCAAAGCGCTTTGGAATCCTACTCTTGAAGGAATGGAAGTTCTTTGCATTGCATTGCTCGCGGGTATCGGTTTCGTCGTTGCCTACCATACCTATGGTCGCTGGTTGGGATCCAAGATCTTTGCCCTTTCTGCAAAGGCGGTCTGCCCGTCGAGAAAGCTGGAAGACGGTGTGGACTACGTGCCGACAAAGAAATCGATCATTTTCGGGCACCACTTCACCTCGATCGCGGGGACGGGCCCCATCGTGGGCCCGGCGATTGCCATCATGTGGGGCTGGGTGCCGGCCCTATTGTGGGTGGTGTTTGGTTCCATCCTGATCGGTGCCGTGCATGACTTCGGCGCCTTGGTGGTCAGCCTGCGCAACAACGGTCAGACGGTGGGCGACATAGCGGGTCGGTTGCTGAACAAGCGAGTGCGTTTACTCTTCCTCTTTATTCTTTTCATGGCCCTTACGGTGGTACTGGCGATTTTCGGGTTGGTTATCGCGGCCGTCTTCAAGCAATATCCTGCTGCCATATTTCCCTGCGTTGTGCAGATTCCCATCGCGGTCGCAATCGGCGTAATGCTTCACCGCAAGGGTGTGGGGTTGCTTGTGCCTTCCATCGCAGCGCTGGTCGTGATGTACTTGTCCGTTGTTTTTGGTGATGCGGGATTTCTCGGAGAATGGAATGCCGCTATGGCCGGATGGTCCGTCTGGACTTGGGTTGTCGTGCTACTTGGCTACTCATACGTTGCCTCGGTTCTGCCAGTCTGGACATTGCTGCAACCGCGCGATTACATAAACTCTCTTCAGCTCATTTCGGCTTTGGCTCTGATCGTGTTGGGCTTGTTCGCTGCGGCAATTTCGGGTGGGGCAGGGGATGCTGAATTGACTATGGTGGCACCTGCTTTCAATCCTCAGCCCGAGGGTGCCCCAATGATTTTTCCCTTCCTCTTCATTACCATCGCGTGCGGTGCCGTCAGTGGGTTCCACTGCCTTGTGAGCAGTGGAACCACCAGCAAGCAAATTTCGAGTGAACCGGACGCCCGTTTCGTTGGGTACGGCAGCATGTTGACCGAAGGGTTTCTCGCCACCTTGGTTATTCTCGCCTGTGGGGCCGGGCTCGGCTTGGGCGTGGCAACGGCCGGTGGCGAAACGTTCATCGGCGAGGCGGCTTGGGCCGAGCGGTATGCCTCTTGGGGCGCGGCCAAAGGATTGGGAGCCAAGGTGGGGGCGTTTGTCGATGGCTCTGCCAATTTCCTGATGGCCTTGGGTCTGTCCGGAGGGGTGGCGGTTGCCTTGATGGGGGTGCTGGTGGCTTCCTTTGCCGGCACCACTTTGGATACAGCATGTCGCCTGCAGCGCTATGTTATTCAAGAGCTTGGGCGAACCTTGAGCCCTAAGGATGGCGGGGGCTTCGCTTGGTTGAAGAACAAGCACGGCGCCACCATCTTTGCAGTCTGCATTGCTGGAGCCATGGCTGCCGTTCCACCCAGCGGAGCCGAATGGACCATTGAAAACGCAGGCAAGGGGGGGCTTATCCTTTGGCCACTCTTTGGGGCCACCAACCAGCTTTTGGCAGGTCTGTCCTTCATGGTCATAACTTTTTATCTTTGGCGTCGTGGAAAGCCCGTGTGGTTTCTCGTCATCCCGATGATCTTCATGCTGATCATGCCCCTTTGGGCGATGCTGCACCAGCTCTTCTCCGCTCCCGGTTGGTTGGTCGGCGACAAGCCCGATTATCTTCTCGGCGGCATCGGTTTAGCCACCGTTGCCTTGGAGATATGGATGATCTTTGAGGGGTGGCAATTATTTCCCAAGGCCAAGGGCGTATTGGAGGAAGGCGCATTGGACGCGGAGACCGCTTGAGTGGGTGCCGAGGTCGTAATTCTCATCGTCTTGGCGGCTGCCTTCATCATTATGAAGGTGATTCAGGGAGACTCCGAGCGGAAGCGCCGAATCGAGCGTTCCGAGCGCCTATTGCGAGACAAGGCCGCCACGGGTGGGTTTTCGCAGAGGAAGCAATGGGATGACTTCGCCGAAGAGCACGAATCTTACCTAGAGCCTGAATCCGTGGAAAACGTTGAACCCGATGGTGACAATGAGTCAGTGGACGATTCGTCTTGCAAAGAAAATCCTCACGAAAAAGCCGAAGAAAAGCCACCTTTGGACGAGTCAAAGTGAAATGACCTTGGCTCGATGGTGTCTTTCAGGCAGAATGCATTTCTTGTTTTCACGCCCGGATGGCGGAATTGGTAGACGCAGCGGACTTAAAATCCGCTGACCGAAAGGTCGTGGGGGTTCAAGTCCCCCTCCGGGCACTCTTTGAATGCAAGAGAAATGTCGGAAAAGTCCTAGTGATATAGCGGCTTGGAGGCTTTCCTCTATAGGCAGTATTATTTTTTTACGCCATTCCCCGTTTTGTAAAACAATACCGTATCTAGGTATATTTATGCATCAAAAGTGGCTGCAAAGTGGTTACAGATGGAAGCGGAGAAAAGATGCAATTTGACCAATCAATTTGTCTTCTCCCGAAACCAACCCTTGACCTCGTTCCAGCTACGTCGGTTTCCCTACGAAAAAATCACGGGTCAGTTCAGCGTGGCAAGGGTTTCTTTGATTGCGCCGAAATTTGGTAACTCCAAGGGCGTGGCGGTCTGTTCCGCGTATTGGACGATGCCTTCTTTGTCTATTACAAATGCCGCCCGCGCACTTACGCTGCCGACTCCAATGAGATCATCGAGCAATACTCCGTAGTCTTTCGCTGTTTGCTTGTTCAAGTCGCTGGCAATGGTTATTCCGATACTTTCCTTTTCCGCCCATTGCCCTTGGGCAAACGGGCTGTCGACACTGATTGCAATCACGTCCGCATTCAACTCGCCGTAGGCAGCCAAACCAGAGGTGACGTTGCAAAGTTCTTGGGTGCAAACCCCAGTGAAAGCCAGAGGGAAGAACAAAACAACCGTGTTTCTTTGGCCAATGTTCGCTTCGAGATTTACATCGCTCAGGCCGAAATCGTCCTTTTCACCGGGAGCGTTTATGGATTTCAGGGAAAAGTCGGGGGCCTTGGTGTTAATTTCGAGGGTCATCGTAATATGTTTTTATTTGGTTGGGTTCAGTTTATGCCTCAGTTTCGGCGAAAGTAGCTAACAAAACTCAGAAAAAAATAAAAGGCAACTCTTTGCATAGGGTCGCGGTAAATGAGATGAGGGGCTTGGAGTTAGCCGGCTGAAGTCAGTTCTTTTCGAGTGAATTACTCTCTCATGCGCACCGTCCGCAAGTATTTACATCCTTTAATGATCTCTTTTTTCTCAAAGGTTTGTACTGCCGCGCGTCACCTAAAAGTTGCTTTGCCTAATCTCAGGCGGTGGCACCTTCCGGTTTCGGATCTTCGGTGAGAAGTTCATCGTCTTGTTCCATGACGCCGTCCACGATGGCGGCTCCGACGGAATCGCCGAAGCAGTTCACCGCGGTGCGGAATCTATCCAGTAGCCAGTCCACCATTAATATCAGCCCTATCGCCTCCACTGGGAGTCCAGCGGCATTCAGTACGATTAGCATGGTGACCAGGCCGGCCTCGGGGATGCCGGCCGCCCCGATTGCCGCCAAGGTGGCCGTGATGGCGATGGTGACCTGAGTCGTCATGGTGAGTTCCTGACCCGTGATCGGGAAATAAATTTGGGCTATGAATATGGCGGCGGCGGCCTCGTAGAGGGCGGTGCCATCCATGTTGATTGTGGCCCCCAAGGGGAGAACGAACTTAGTGGATTTTTCCGAGATTCCGGCCTTGTCGATGGCGCACTCCATGGTGATGGGAAGAGTGGCCGATGAGCTAGCGGTGGAGAACGCCGTGAGCACTGCTTGAGACATGTTCTTAAAGAAGGTTATGGGGTTTTTCTTGGTGAACAGCCAGTAGATCAAGAACAAGGTGACAAAGGCATGAAATCCCAGCCCCGTGATAATCGTCAGGATATAGTAACCCTGCTGACCGGCCATTTCCGCCAGCTTGCCCTCCAGGTTGGCATGACCGAACTTTCCCGCCACTAGACAGAAGATGCCAAAGGGGGCAATGTTCATGAGGAGCATCACGAAGGACATCAAGGCATCGTTCGCTTGCCCGATCATTCTGGTGATGGCGAAGACCTTTTTCCCCATCGTGGTAAGCATGGCGGCAAAAATAATGCTGAAAACAATAAGGGGGAGCAGGTTCATCTCTGCCGCGGCCTTGAACAGGTTGTTTGTGACAAGCATGAGGAGAATGTTCTCGAGAATGTCGCCCAGATCTTTTTCTTCACCGGCCTTCTTCTTTTGGGCCACTGCCTTGGCGTATGCTTTCTCTGCGGTATCCCTATCGACCATGGCCGTCTCGACTTGCGTCTTTAGGGTCTCATCATGAGGTGCTTCTTT
The DNA here is from genome assembly GCA_937893275.1 of uncultured Opitutia bacterium. GTDB lineage: Bacteria > Verrucomicrobiota > Verrucomicrobiia > Opitutales > Seribacteraceae. The sequence continues at coordinate 5,807 of CALBIN010000487.1, forward strand.
CAGGGCGGCCTTGGCATCCGCGAGGGCCTTGGCCGCGACGGACAAATTCTCTTCGGCTTTTTTGTGTGCCTCGATCGCTTCTTTTCGCTTTTTCTGCTCCTCCACGGCTTTGGCCGCTTCTTCATTGGACTCGTTTTTCTCTTCAACCTTGGCCTTGATCTTCTCCTTCAAGGCTACCAGTTCGGCTTCGGCCTTCTTTTTCTCCGGACCGGCGGCCGCTTCGTACTTGGCCTTGGCTGCTTCCAGCTCCTTGTTCACCCCCGGCTTCATGATATTGACCAAGATTAGCCCGACAATCACAGCCAGCACGGTCGTGGACATGTAGTAGCCAATCGCATAGGCTCCCGGTTTTCCCAGTTTCCGGACATCGCCAAGCCCCAGAATGCCACTCATTACGGACATCACCACAAGTGGCACGACCATCATCATCAAGAGGCTAAGAAAGACTTCGCCGCCAACTTCGAATTTAACGGCAATCTCGGGAGCGAAGTACCCCATCGCGATCGCTGCAACGATAGCGGCAATGATGTAATAAGTTAGATTTCCGTGACCTTTGGGTTTGTTTTTACTCATAAAATTCCTTTAAAACTATGATTTGGTTGCTCTGGCGATTGCGCTTTTTGCTCTTGGTCTCTTATGGGCTTGCCCTCGCTTTTACTGGAGTTCAGTTCGTAGCAAAAACATACTTTCATTTATCCAGTATAGAACCCGTTCGCGAATTCGGCTATTATAAGATTTCGCCGATTTTATAATTGGTATAGAGTCATGTCCGAGAGCGAGCGTTTCAAGACCAGCCC
>CALBIN010000488.1 GCA_937893275.1 uncultured Opitutia bacterium
TGCGGTCAGTAAATCACGGGCGAATTCGTCGTAGGGCTGATTGGTGGCAATTGATCGTTCAAGCCAATCGGCAAATTTATATACGGCACCCTCGCCAATCTGTTTCCTCGAAAGACGAAGAAGGTCCCCCCATTTGCGCGCCCAATATTTTGCATAGTCGGGAGAATCGAGCAAACGATCAATCAGTTGCGACCGCTTGTCCTTAGCTTCATCCGCGAGAAAGGTTTGAACCACTGCCGCTTTAGGAAGTAGTCCCGTCAGGTCGAGGTGGATTCGGCGGATAAAGGTGGAGTCGGAAATCAAGGGGGAGGGCGCGTAATGCAGGAGACGAAGCTTGGCGAGAACCTTCTCGTCAACGTAGTTCACGGGAGATGGGGCCTTCCAGGCAAAGCCCTCGGGCTTTCGTGAAAAGGTTATGTGAATACTTTGTACTTGCTCCAGGTACCGAACGAGAATTGCCGCCTGACCACGATTTTTTCCCGTAACCTTTCCCGCGGGATTTACAACCGCGACATTTTCATTTGAGGTTGTGAAAACAGCAAGACGGGTCACGTCCCGCGAAGAGCCATCTGAAAAAGTAGCCATGGCAGAGAGTTGGAGATTAAATTCAGGCCACTTCAACAGCTTTGATCCTTCGGGGAGGATCTCCAGTTTGACACATTTGGCTTCATCCTCCGGAGTCGGACAATCTTCGCGAATCCAATCACGAATAAGGTTGTATTCGAAACTATCGACTTTAAGGCGTTGTCCCCCCTCATGGGCAATGGCCATTGTGGGTTTTAAGAGGAGAAGGCTTTTGCTTGGTTCAATTGGATTGATTCTCCTACCCAATTCCTCGCGAAAGATGGTATGGGAATCAAGAGATGGATCGAAAGCCCGAAGAGACAGCCGAAAGTGACCTTTACCATGGGGTGAACCATGGCAACTGCCTTGGCTGCAACCTTGCTTTGATAAAATCGGAAGCACTTCGTGGTTAAATGAAATCTTCGGCTTGCCCCCACAGGTAAGCCCCAGGAAAAGGAGGGAAAAGACTGGATAAATAATTTTCATATAAATCTTTTCTTCGATTATTTAGTTTCCTCAAGGGTTTCTTCTTTACCCGTAACTCCGATTGAAATCCTATTGGAAAAAACGCGCATATAGCGCGCATTTTCGAGTTCTCCGCGAACCGATGCAAAAACCTCAATCTCATCACCTGGAATTGCCTTTTCGGGAATGGTTACTTTCAGAATGGCAAAACCTTTTTTTTCATCGAAATCCTGAGCCTTCAAAGGAACCTTCCATTCTTTTGGGAACCCATGCCAAGAAGTCTTCGGCTTTATGAAGCGAAAAGTTCCTTCCTTCTTTTCCAATGAAACCTTCATTTCCACCATGTCTCCGGGTTCTCCACTAATGGGGTCCAGGGACACCTCGATTTTCCTTGGCATAACGAACATTGGAATTCGATTAAGTAATTCCTCGGGTGGGAATGGAATATTTGGCAGGACGTTCTGAAAGGCTGACTTAAAGTCGAGAACGTCGGTCCACTCCTTTGGGCTATCCCCCTCTTTGGTAAAAGAGGCCCGTAGACGAAGTAAATCCCATTCGCCTGGCTTCATGGTTTCGGGCACGTGGATTTCAAAGTCAAAATTACCCTTTTCCTTACCAATGGAAGAAGAACCGAAAACCTCATAATCCCCACGCTCACCAAATGGGGTTAACTCAATGGTTTCAGAGAAGTTTTTGCGCAGGCTCTTGAGTTTCAGTGTAACCGTCGAGCCGGGTTGGCCGGAGACTGTCAAATGTGAAGCCTTTCCCGCATCCCAATGAAAGCTGAGTGGTGTGGCTTGAATACTTGCGGAAATGGCATAGTGAAAAGCTGGAGTTCCACGTCCCGCCAGCTCACTGACAAGGAGAAAGATGCGCCCATCTGCAGACGCTACGTGGTGAAGAGGTTCTTCAGCTGAGTTGCCATTCCCTGCCGAAGCCAGAACTCGCCCTTTTTCATCCTGTAGGGAAAGCAAAAGAAAAGCAGGTGATCCTAGGCTACGGCAGAAAGGACGGAAATGGAGATGCTGCCCTTTTTTCGAGTCGAAAGCATAGACATCAATGTCATCAGGTATTTGTAAACGACCTGTCAGGGTGGCGGAGGATTCGATCAAATGGGCTTCGGATAATTGATTGTTCGGTTCCTTCTCAATGAATGGAGGCTCTTCCACCAGTCGGAGTGGAACAAAGCCGGACGCATTATGTTCGGAACCCCTGAAGCCAAGACTGTACCGCGATGGGGCGCCGTAAAGACCGGATATTCGAGCGGATCGGGAAAGTGACGTTTCTCCCGGAGGGCCAACCGATGCAAAGGACGTTTTAACCCCAGCTTGAGCAACCATGGGGAAGGCAGCCATTGGCAATGGGAAATCGCCGACCCGCAATCGATAGAACTTGCCACCCTGGTAGCGGATTTCACGAACCTCGACGTAGGCGGTTTCATTCTTTCTGAAGACATGAGACAGTCGAGGGTCCTTTCCGGATCCCGGTTCATCATCGGAGGCAGCGAGTATTCGTCCTCCGGCATCAAGCAATTTAAGAGCGGCGTCCACATCCTCCCCGAGGCGACTGCCTAATACTTCAATGGCAATTCGTTGGCCGGACCAACCTTCCAACTTATAATAGTGAACGTCAAGATTCGGGGTCCTGGACTCAATGGCAAGTGGTGGATCGAGTAGAACCGCATCTTCGCGGCGAGACTTTGGGTCCACTTTGCGGGTAGGCAGGTCGTCCACAAGAAAAAGAATCGGAGGAGTTATACCCATTGAGGTCACCAAGCGAAGCCAACCTACGCCCACTGGCGTATCTTTCTTCAATGTCACCTTTAGGCGAACTTTGTTTCTGGTCTTCGCTTCCTTTCCTTCTGCGGGTGGTTTGGGTACCTCGCTGATGATTTCCTGATGGCAGTCAAAAGAAGCAAGTATCAAAAGATTGCCATCACCGGAAAGACCGAGGTTCTTACCGGCAAACTCAAGTTCAACCGGCTCGCCGACAGTTGCCGTCCTGGGTGAAACGGATGAGATTTGCTGAGCCTCGACCAAAGGGAGGAGGATAAGGAACATCAACAACCCGAAGTGAACTCGCGGGTTTTGCCCTTTCGAGTAAAGGAAAGCACACATCGATTAATCCACAGTTAACGTTTCGTCGTGATCTTACCGGAAGAGGGAACTTCCACCATGTAGAGATCAAACATTCCCTTGCGTTCGGATACAATGGCCAATCGCCTGCCATCCGGATGCCATGTCGGGTAGTCATCACGCTCCTCGCTATCAGTTACCTGCCTTACTTTGGCTCCGTCGACGTTCATCACATACACATTGTAAAAACCATTTCTCAAGCTGGTAAAGGCAATCTGCTTGCCATTAGGTGACACAACGGGACGGATATCCATGATCGTGTTTTCAGTCAGCCTTTTCTCGTTGGATCCATTGGCATCCATGGAGTAAATCTCGTAGTTGTTTTCACGAGTGTTGGAGAAAACAATGGTCTTTCCATTCGGGGTAAATGAAGGCCAGTTGGAGATGCCTTCACACTGGGTTAACTGCTTCTTGTTCTTAGCCTCCATGTCCACCGACCATAATTGCTGGGGGCCCTTTTCTGCAAACGCGTAGACGACTACGGAGTTATCCGGTGCAAAGGCGGGACTCCGCGTCCCTCCGCGTCCACTGTGCTTAACGAAATAATCCTTCTTATCCTGCAGATCCTTGATGACGAATTGAGCCGTCAGGTTGCCTGTGCACTCGGTATAGGAAATATAGCGACCGTCCCCGGAAAAAGCCACCTCCACATGGTGACGATTAGCACTTTCGTAATAGGGCTTGGACTCGAGAGTATCGAGATCCAGTTGTCTGAGACGAATGAGATCTCTGTTCTCATCAACACCGTAAACCAAGGTGGCGCCGCCATCAATGAAGACGGGGTCACGCTTGTTTGACCCATCGGTCGTGAGCGGGGTCTTGGCTGATGAAAATCCAGCAGTTATCAAGCCAAGGAGAAAAAAACAGCCCCTGGTGAAACTATAAAAGTTCATTAATGACTTTCCCGCCGTCCAGTACCTTCATCTCCGCCCTCTCTCTTGCCCCAATACCACTTAGCTCGGCAATGGTAGTGCCCATCATGAGTGGGGTTATGGGTTCGGTCACAGGATGTTCGCCCCGTTTGTCACTCTCTCCAATGACACGCCCCGGCTGAATTCCTGCTCCTGCCCAGACTGAAAAGTAACAATCCTTGTGGTGCTCTCGGGCCGCTCGGTTACTAATTTTGGGAGTACGCCCAAATTCCCCGGTCGCAATAACCAGTGTATCCTCAAGAAGTCCTCGACTGTTCATGTCATCCAGCAGGGCTGAAAAGGCACGGTCAAAGATCGGGCAATGTCGGTCCTGCAAAAGCTCGAAATTGTAAATGTGAGTATCCCATCCAAAGTCGCCGTTTGGGGTAAAGGTCTCCACGTATTCGCTCCAGTTAACTTGTACGTACGGTACGCCGGTTTCAACAAGTCGACGGGCAAGAAGGCAACTTTGCCCGAATGAGGTTTGTCCGTAGGCATCACGTGTGGATTGAGATTCAGTTGTGAGGTCAAAGGAATCTCGGGCCTTGGGATCCGTTAACAAACCATATGCCGCATGATGGGCTTGGTTCCATCCATTCACCCCCTTGCCGTCCAATTTACGGCTTGTGTCATCAAGTTGGGCCATCAAGTTGCGACGATTATGTATTCGGTTGGGCGTCATCCCGGGC
>CALBIN010000489.1 GCA_937893275.1 uncultured Opitutia bacterium
ATGGAGGATAGGGAAAAGGAAATTTCCGATTCTCTCAAAAATGCTGAAAAGATAAAGTTTCAGCTCGAAGAAACCGAGCGTAAACAAGAAGAAACTCTAAAGGACGCTTCAGTTGAGGCACAAAAGACTGTCGCTCTGGCCCGTGACCAAGCAAAGGCACATCTAGAAAGCCAGCGCGAAGAGGCTGAAACACAGGCCGCCGATATCGTTTCCAAGGCTCGTGAGGCCATGAAACTGGAAAAGCAACGTGTGTTTGAGGAGGCCCGTGAGGAAATCGCATCGCTCGTGGTGATGGCGACGTCACGGGTTTTGGGACGTGAGTTGAACACTGACGAACGCGATCGCTTCAGTGACGCCGCAGCGCGCGAAGCCAAGTTGTCTTCGAACTAGGACTTGCGTTTCTCACTTGTTTCCTTTCCAAAAATGACTGCATCCTCCCGCATTCGAGAAATCTCGAAAAAACTGTTACAGTTTTCCCTCGACGAAGAGGGCAGGGTGGTCGATGGGAAAGTTCGCGAGGTTCTCGAATCTCTTCGAGCGAATCCACCCCGCGAACACAAACTTTTGCTTCACTTGTATTTGGATCACATTAAACGCGAGTTATCCAAGGGCGTAGCCATAGTGGAGTTTGCCGGAAAACCTGACGACGAAGCGATCGAATCCTTGAAGCAGAAACTATCGCGACAGTACGGTCGCAGCATCGAAGTGGAATTGCACGAAAACCCGGATTTACTTATCGGCATTCGAGTCAAGGTTGGCGACGATGTCTACGAGGATTCGGCAGCCACCCGTCTTCGTCCTCTCGTAAGAGCTTTGAGTTGACCCTTTACCTACGAACTTTCCCTCCTTCCCACGAATATTCTTTAAGCAATGAGCAATATTACAGAACTTATAAAAAAGGAAATCGAAAGCCTTTCCACGGATGCCACCCGGACAAATGTTGGGCGCATCACAACTTTGGCCGATGGAGTTGCCCGTGTGGACGGACTCTCCAAGGTCATGTTCAACGAGATGGTCGAGTTTCCGGGCAATGTTTCCGGAATTGCCTTGAATTTAGAGGAAGATTCGGTCGGTTGTGTCATTTTGGGCGATGCGAGTCGTTTGAAGGAAGGCGACGAAGTCCAAACCACCGGTCGCTTGCTTTCCGTTCCGGTAGGTATGGGTTTGTTGGGCAGGGTGGTGGATGCCATCGGACGCCCCATTGACGAGAAGGGCCCTATCGACTCAAGCGAAAATTATCCGGTCGAACGTATTGCTCCTGGCATTATCCCGCGGCAGTCGGTGGACCAACCGCTGCAAACGGGCATTATGGCTATCGATTCGATGATTCCCGTCGGTCGTGGTCAGCGCGAATTGATCATAGGGGATCGCTCCACGGGCAAAACTACGATCGCCATCGACACCATCATTAACCAAGCGAAAATCAACAAGCTGGGCGAAGAAAGCGGTGACCCTGATTTTCGCCCCGTTTATTCCATCTACGTTGCCGTTGGTCAGAAGAACTCCAACATTGCCCGTACTATCAAGGCTTTGGAGAACAACGGGGCCATGGATTACGTTACAGTGGTCGCGGCTCCCGCAGCCGACAATCCCGCCAACCAATACTTAGCTCCCTACTCTGGGTGCGCCATGGGTGAGTGGTTCTTGAGAAACGGGAGAGATGCTCTCATCGTGTATGATGACCTTTCCAAGCACGCTGTCGCCTATCGACAAATTTCACTTATCTTGAAACGTCCGTCCGGTCGCGAAGCATTTCCCGGTGATGTTTTTTACCTGCACTCAAGGCTCCTCGAGCGTTCTGCCCGTCTCAACAAGGACAGCGGCAACGGTTCCCTCACTGCTTTGCCCATCATTGAAACGCAGATGGGAGACGTCGCGGGCTACATCCCCACCAATGTCATTTCCATTACCGATGGGCAGATTTTTCTCGAGACCGATCTGTTCAACAAGGGCATACGTCCCGCAGTGTCGGTTGGTCTGTCCGTATCGCGGGTTGGTTCGGCGGCACAGGTGAAGGCTTACAAGAAAGTGTCCGGTAAGGTGAAATTGCAACTTGCCCAATTTCGAGAACTGGCCGCTTTTTCTCAGTTCGAATCCGATCTGGATGCCGCCACCAAAGCGCAACTGGGTCGAGGTGCGCGCATTGTGGAAATGTTCAAGCAAGGTGTCTATAGCCCCGTTCCTGTTTCAGTCCAGACCGGTGTCATGTGGGCCATGGAAAACAACTTTTTCGATACAATCGACGTATCCCGAATCACGGCAGCCGTGGAAAGCCTCAAGGAATACTTTACCGGAAGCGGCAAGAAAGTAGTCCAAAGGATACACGAGGAAGGAAACCTCACCGAAAGCATCGAGGAAGACCTTCGCAGGTCTGTCGAAGACTGGAAACGTTCCTTCGCCTGAAACCGGCGATTCTCTCTTGTCTTTATAGAGGCTCCATCACCGCATAGCTCAAATGGCCAACACCCGCGACATTCGCAACCGCATCAAGGGCGTAAAGAACACCCGCAAAATCACCAAGGCGATGCAGATGGTGGCGACTTCCAAGATGAAGCGGGCGCAGGAGTCTGCAAAGTGCGGTCGTCCTTACGCTCTATTGCTTGCCGATGTAATTGGTTCTCTTTCCAACAATATGCAGGAGTCGGGACAGGCTTTTTTCGAGAGCCGCCCCGTGAAACACCGAGGGATTCTAGTCCTGTCCACCGACAAAGGCCTTTGCGGGGCTCTCAACGCAAACCTCTTTCGGGTAGTCCACGAAGTGGATGCATCGGCCAAGTTCGTAGCCGTTGGTAAACGAGCCACTCAATACCTTTCGCGAACCAGACGTGATTTGTTGGCGGACTTCACGGTGACCGACCAAGCCCCCTTTTCCGAGGTGCGCAAAGTAGTCGAGTTTCTCCTCCATCAATATATGGAGGAAAACATCGATACGGTTGAGGTCGCCTACACCAGTTTTGTGAACACCCTGCAGCAAGAGCCGGAGATCGTTCAGCTTCTGCCCTTTTCCGATCTTGAGACGATGCTGGCCACCCTACACGCTCGCTTTGGTTCGCCTGACGACGAGTTAGCTAAGGACTCTCGCGAAATTCTCTTCGAGCCGGGACGCGAGGAAATCTTGTCCGAGCTTGCCTCTCTATATGTGAAGCAGGAAATATATCAGTTGATTCTCGAATCCCAGGCCTCCGAGCACAGTGCTCGGATGGTAGCCATGAAGAACGCAACCGACAACGCGGGCAACTTAGTCGACGACCTTACCCTCCAGTACAACCGAGCACGGCAAGCTGCCATCACTCAAGAAATCATCGAACTCTCCGCCGCCGCCTTTACCGACGGGGCCTAGTACTTTTCTCCCAAATACACTTTTATCTTCACCAAGTCAGATGAGCGAAAAAAACAATACAGGAAAGATCGTCCAAGTCATCGGCGCCGTAGTCGACGCCGAATTCGAGGAAGGTTGCATTCCCGGAATCTACGATGCCCTCAAGATTAATTTCCGACCGGCCGGAGCGGAAGAGGACGTCGACCTTACCCTCGAGACGCAACAGCACCTTGGGAGCAGTCGCGTTCGCGCGGTCGCCATGTCTTCCACCGAGGGGCTCGTTCGCGGCATGGACGTCGCCAACACCGGAGCACCCATATCCGTGCCTGTCGGCAACAAGATTCTTGGGCGCATATTCAACGTCGTGGGAGACACCGTGGACAACCTCGGTCCCTGCGAGACCGAGCACACGCGGCCCATTCACCGCACTCCTCCCACCCTTGCGGAACAGGACACCTCGGCCGAAATCCTCGAGACCGGCATCAAGGTGATCGATCTCATTTGCCCCTTCATCAAGGGTGGCAAGGTTGGCGCATTCGGCGGAGCGGGCGTAGGCAAGACGGTCGTCATCATGGAGCTCATAAACAACATAGCCAAGGGTCACGGCGGTTACTCGGTGTTTGCCGGGGTAGGGGAGCGTTCCCGCGAAGGCAACGACCTCTATCACGAAATGTCGGACGCCGGGGTCATCGACCAAGAAGATATTTCCAAATCAAAGGTGGCTCTCGTTTACGGTCAAATGAACGAGCCTCCCGGGGCCCGCATGCGTGTGGCCCTGTCGGGTCTCACCATGGCGGAATACTTCAGGGATGAAATGGGTCAAGACGTACTCCTCTTCGTAGACAACATTTTCCGCTTCTCCCAAGCTGGTTCGGAAGTTTCCGCCTTGCTCGGTCGTTCGCCCTCTGCCGTTGGTTACCAACCTACGCTGTCCGAGGAAATGGGCATCCTGCAGGAGCGTATCACATCCACGAACAAAGGTTCCATCACCTCTTTCCAGGCCGTCTACGTTCCAGCCGACGACCTTACCGACCCCGCTCCCGCCAACACCTTCGCCCACCTCGACTCAACCATCGTTCTGGAGCGCTCTATTGCGGAACTTGGCATTTACCCGGCCGTGGATCCTCTGGCCTCGGTATCGAACGCCCTCTCTCCTGAGATCGTGGGCGAAGAACACTTTCGCGTCGCTCGCGGCGTACAGGAGGTCCTACAATCCTACAAGGACTTGCAGGACATCATCGCCATTCTCGGCCTTGACGAGCTTTCCCCCGAGCAGAAGCAAACCGTTTTCCGGGCCCGCAAGATTCAGAAGTTCCTTTCCCAGCCCTTTCACGTGGCGGAAGTCTTCACCGGCGTAGCAGGCGAATATGTTTCCGTCAGCGATACCATAAACGGCTTTCGCATGATCCTTGACGGCGAACTAGACGAGGTAGCCGAAAACGATTTCTACATGAAGGGTGGCATGGATTCCGTCATCGAGAAGAAAAGCGACGACTAATTATCCTTTCCTAATTTCACCACCGACTTCGCGCCATGTCCCTCCTCCTCGAAATCGTCACCCCCGACGCCAAAGTTTTTTCCGAGGCTGTAGACGCGGTGGGTCTGCCGACCTCTGAGGGGCGCATGCACATCCTTCCCCACCACGTGCCCATCATCGCCAAGCTAAAGGCAGGTGAGATCAAAGTGCACCGGGGCAAGGAAATCGAGATGCTCGCCGTCGGTTCCGGCTTCATAGAAGTATATGGCGACAAAGTCTCCATCCTTACCGATCAGGCCATCAACGTCGAGGAAATCGACGACACTGAAATCGAGGAAGCCGTCAAGCGAGCTCAAGAGGCTCTCGAGGAAGGCAAGAAGAGCAACATAGACGCTGCAGAAATTGATCGCCTTGAAGCCGAAGCCCGATTCGCTTTCGCCAAACAGATCGCAAGAGCCAAACGTCGCTAGGTTTGGATCCTGAAATCAGGCTCAAACTGTTTCTAGAAAATGGTGGGCCCTGTCGGGCTCGAACCGACGACCTGGCGATTATGAGTCCCCTGTTACGCCATTTCGGCAAGCCCCGAATTCGCAGACACCAAAAGCTTCAAGACCCACA
>CALBIN010000490.1 GCA_937893275.1 uncultured Opitutia bacterium
CATATACAGGGTGATCATCTCCGCATTCATCATGCTCATCCAATCCATCGCTCCGGAGCGAACGTGTCTGTTGGCAAAGGGGGGAATGAAGGTTTCGTGTCGACCGGTCGTGTCGCTGTCGTCGCCGGATGACAGGGAGTACTCGATGCCGACGTTTCGTACCACGGAGTGATCCACGAAATAGTCCAAGTTGCCGACGAGGTTGTAGGCTTGCAGATCCTTGTTCTCGGCTGCCTTCATCTTTCCCGTCTGGTAGTTGACCATCCAATGGTAGAAGAGAGGTCTGGAAAGCTTGCCTTCCATGTGCGTGCCGAAGTTGTAGACCTCCAGTTCGGGGTTCCCGCTGAGGGGCAAGCTGTCCTGTTCGTCTCCTATGCCGAAGTACCAAAGGTAGAACTCGTTGATGGTTCGGGTGGGGGAAGTCCTTTCCAGATTTATGCCCGCAAGTCGGTTGTGACGATCCTTTGCCAATTGGCCGTAGAGGACGTCCAAGTCCCATGTTGATCCATCCCGATAAAACTTCAGTGCGTCGAAACTGTTACCTTCCATGTCCCAGTCGTCGCCATCGATCAAGATGCCTCGATTGTAGCTCAACTCTTGTCTGCCCACGCGAAGGTTCAGGGTGTCCGAACCCGGAAGTGAAAAATCCAAGTAGGCTTGGTGGATGCGATGGACGTCTTCCTCGGGGGGGTGCTTGAACTCGGTTTCTTCTAGTATGCGGCGACCCAGGCGAAGTTCCAGCAGGTGGCGGTCCTTGGCCAAGGACAGATCGGCTCGGAACTCGTGCTCCAGTTCGGAGGAGTCGGTGCCTTCCCTGTTCTTTTCGTACAGTCCGTAATCCTCGAAAAGAGTGGCCCGGTAGCGCAGTTCGGCAGAGAGATCGATCTGAGCTTTAAGTGTCGGACCTGTTGTCGATGCAAGGGTTCCCAAAGCAAGCAATACCAGTCTGTGGGGACCAAGTCCTTTAATGCATTTCAAGAAAGTTAGCATGTTGCCTGAAAGGAGTAAGTTCCCGAGGCAGTGCCGGCAACCCTTGAAAACAGGCCAGTGATTATGAATTCCGAAAGGAGTGTATGGCGTAGAAGAATGCTTGCCTGTTTCTGGACGCGCCGGTCGCCGTGTGGGCAATCGATTATTGCGGGGTCAGAACTGTCTTTTGCTTGTCGACGAGTTCCCGGATGCCTTTTTCGGCAAGCGTGAGAAGTTCGTCGAGCTGTGAGCGGGAATAAGTGGCTTCCTCTCCGGCGGATTGTACCTCGACGAATTCGCCGGAGCCCGTCATGACGACGTTTGCGTCGACGGAGGCGTCGCGGTCCTCGGGGTAGTCGAGGTCGAGTACGCAGCGATTCCGGTACACGCCTACGGATATGGCAGCAAGGTGATCGAGGATGGGGTCTTCCTTTAGCTTCCCATTGTCAAGTAGGCTGTTGACGGCAAGGCGAGCGGCAAGCCATGCACCGGTGATGGAGGCTGTACGAGTACCACCATCGGCTCGGAGAACATCGCAATCTATCCAGAGGGTCTTCTCAGGAAGTTTCTTGAGGTCGAGGACGGCTCGGAGGGAGCGGCCGATAAGGCGC
>CALBIN010000491.1 GCA_937893275.1 uncultured Opitutia bacterium
GACCGGAGGCATTGGCTTTCTTGGAGCGAAACTGAATGCCTGCGTTGCGGTTATCAGGGGTCAGCTTGACATCGACCGTCAGGTAAAAGTCTTTCACCTCCCCATCCGCCCAAATGAATTTGTTCCCCGGCACGTTGACCGCGGAATGCCCCACGATGGTCCCATCCTTGACCGACCAGTACTTCATCTCGGAAGCCGACCAGCCGGTGAGGTCCTTGCCGGTGAAGAAGGTGGCATCAGGTTGAGGCATATCAGCCTTTTTTGATTCGGCTGTCCCGATCAAGGGCAACAGGCAGGCAAACAGGGCAAGGAGGATTCGAATTTTCATCGGTTAGGTTCTTGTCATTCTTCTTGTTCGGCTATTTCCGTACATTTGCACCGTACGCTGGCCGCATCTCCTCGCCCAGCTTACGATCAAACTCGATTGCGAGTTTCGCGAGTGACGCGACCAAATCCGGATTCTCTTCCGCGACGTTCTTCGTCTCGCCAACGTCCTCGTTCAGATTGTAGAGCCACGGCGGCGCCGTTTTCGGTTTCGTCGCCAACAGCGCTTCCTTCGGCAATTTTCCCGCCCAACGCTCGCTCGGCACGCGAAGGTGTAGCTTCCACTTTCCCTGGCGTACTGCCGACAGCTGGCCGTCTCGGACGTAATAGAAAAATGCATCGTACTCAGAGCGGGCGGCAGGCTTGCCGGAGAGCAGGGGCCAAATGTTCTTACCGTCGATCTTGCGATCCGTGGGCGCCTGTGCCCCGGCCAGCGGAGCCACCGTCGACAACACATCCATGATCGTCGCGAATTGCTCGCTCACCGCACCAGCCGGAATCCGCTTGGGCCATCGCGCAACGAACGGCACGCGAAAGCCTGCTTCCCAACTGCTGCCTTTACCGCCGTGCAGCGGCTGCGCCGCCACGCCCGCCTGACCATTGTCCGAGGTGAAAATCACCAGCGTATTGTCATCCAATCCGAGTTGCTTGATCGTCATGAGAATCTCGCCGCAGCTCCAGTCGATCTCCTGGATCATGTCGCCCCGCAAGCCCTGCTTCGATGTTCCGCGAAATGTCTTGGATGCATACAGCGGAAAATGTGGTGCGCTGTGCGGCAAGTAGAGAAAGAATGGCTTGTCCTTCGACTGGCGAATGAACGCCACTGCCTCTTCGGTATAGCGCCGCGTCAACTGGTCCCGGTCGACGTTCTTTTTTTCGGTAATCAACTTGTTGTTACGATACAGGTCCGAGGCACCATGATTTGGCCCCGGCATGCCGAAATAATAGTCGAAGCCATGCGCTAACGGCAGCACCGCCTCCTCTAGGCCTAAGTGCCACTTGCCGATGCATGCTGTTGCGTAGCCCTGCGCCTTCAGTAACTCGGCCAGCGTCACCTCGCTCGGATTCAGCCCGCTCTTCGTCTTGGGAGAAAGCACCCCGTTATGCAACCCCACTCGCTTGGGATAACTCCCTGTCAGAAACGCAGCCCGCGTCGGAGTACACACACAGGCCGCCGCGTAAAAATCGGTAAACTTCATGCCTTCCGCTGCCATCTTGTCGAGATGCGGCGTGGTGATCTCCTTCGACCCATAGCAACTCAAGTCTGCATAACCCAGGTCATCGGCCAAGATAAACACGACGTTGGGACTGCCGGCTTTTTTCGATTCGGCAGTACTCACCAGGGGTTGGAGGGCGGCAAACAGGCTGAGGGCAAGGGGTATCCACACTTTCATGGATACTCTTACACTTCAGTTTCTCGAATTTCGCAAGTCGCCTTTCTTGTGTTGCCGATTTTCTTCGGCCAGGCTCAGAGCAGTTTTTTGATCTTGTCCTTGAACCGGGTGTAGACGAAGCCAAGCCCGATGAACACCAGACCCATCACGAAGAAGCTGGCGATTTTCATCTCAGGCTCCATTTGCCAAATGATCGGCACCAGCGAAACCAAAGCGATGGCCAACGTCCCCAGGCCCATCAACCGGTACCACCGCTCCTTCAATCCAAGGCCAGTTCCGAAGTAACACACCCCAAGAACCGTCCAGGCGATCGTGTGCAGACTGTGATCGCCCGGCACCGACACCTTGATCGATAGCCAAGTAAACAACAGCGTTCCGCCGACAAGGATCAGCCATTTGTGAACCCCATCGGGAACTTTAACCTCGTTCCCTCGCCGACGTGCCAATTGCTGCACGCCGAACAGGACAGCGATCGCCAACAGACTTTCCCAAGAAGCTATTTTACCGGTGAACTCGATGATTAATGTGCAGTACCCGACCAAGGCATAAACCAGTGCCGCCCACTCCCATTCGCGGCCTGATCTTAAACATTGAACGGCGAAAAAAGCCACGCCGACCAAGATGAACACCAGTACCTGCCAGTCATCCGGAACGAAACTGTGAATCCACAACAATCCAAGCGCTGCCGCGATGATGCGATACGCTAATTGAACCCAGTCAACCATAGCGTGAATTATCTTGGGCACCAGGCCGATGCGTGCGATGGCAATCGGGATACCAAGGTTCATCAGGTACATCGTGGCGATAGGGATCAATGTAAGGGTGGCGTACTGCTTGGGATTCGGCTCTATGCATATTTTGAACATCACCCAACAGGACACCAAAAGATAAACCTGCGAGAACAAGCCGATGAATCGCGCCCGGGTTAAAACTGAGTAAAGCGTCATGCCAACCGTGAGCAACGCCCCCAACCAAAGCCATTTTTGATCAAATTCGACACCTACTACGCTCAACCAAACGAGCAATTGCAAAACAAAGCCAACGGAGAAAATTATCTCGATGATTACGGTCAACCGGTTGGCCAAAGGAACATTTGACCTGTGCG
>CALBIN010000492.1 GCA_937893275.1 uncultured Opitutia bacterium
GAATCGGGCAATGACCTGGACGAGACTGAGATTGAGGCTGCCTCGGACCTTCTCGCTTCCCCTTACCCAGATGCCGTGGACAAAGAACGTTTCCTTTTGGCACTTGCAGATAAAGGCGAATCT
Organism: uncultured Opitutia bacterium; assembly: GCA_937893275.1. Lineage (GTDB taxonomy): Bacteria > Verrucomicrobiota > Verrucomicrobiia > Opitutales > Seribacteraceae. The sequence goes on from CALBIN010000492.1 coordinate 124, forward strand.
TCCGAGGAGGTCGCCGCGTTTGCATCTAGGTTTCGAGAATTGGCGAGAGATCCGGGACTTAGCAGTTTAGCAAAGGCAGCCATTGATGTCTGCGGCACGGGCGGAGACAAGTCCGGCAGTTTCAATATATCTACTTTCGTTGCCTTTATTCTTTCCGCCGGAGGTGTTCCCGTACTCAAACACGGGAACCGTTCTATTACGTCGAAATGTGGAAGCGCAGACCTCCTGGAAGGTGTTGGGATTGATCTCACTCCGTCACCTGCCACCCTGATTGCCGCAGCAGAGGAATTGAACTTCACTTTCTTTTTCGCCCCAAATTTCCATCCGGCATTCAAGGAAATTATGCCTGTCAGGCAAACCCTTGCCAGTAAAGGCCGAAGAACCGTATTCAACCTCTTGGGCCCTCTAATTAACCCGGCCCAACCCGCCTTTCAACTATTAGGAGTTTTTTCGCCGAATTTAGTAGTGCCGATGGCGTCCACTCTGAACGCTCTCGGATTACGCCGAGGGCTTGTAGTCCATGGGAAACTCGACGAAGGGCAAGGAATGGATGAAATATCCTGTGCTGGCAAAAACCTTGCTGCTGGATTCGGAGAACTTGCTGATGTTCGCCAGGAGAACTGGGAGCCGGAGTCTTTTGGGTTACCGCACTGCGATGAATCCGAATTGAAAGGCGGTGATCTTTCGGACAATTTGAAAATTCTAGATGATTTACTATGTGGCCGTGCGCCCGAGGGTCTGTTATCCACCATCGCCGCAAACGCTGGCGCCGCCTTTTACATTTCGGAGAAAGCTGCAGATGTTCGTGAAGGGGCGATCATAGCGAAAGAGCTGATTTTGGGGGGACGGGTTCGGAGCTGGTTGCAAAAAGCTCAGGAGTTTTACGCCGACCATGACTGAGATCGTTAATCACCGTTTTTTCGGAACTGACGGCATTCGCGGCAAAGTTGGCGGATCTTGTATCAATCAAAAATTTGCCTATCGCCTTGGGTTGGCCATAGGTAGTTTTCTCGACCGGAAAGACGAGCATGGTGCTACCGTCCTTATAGGTCGGGACACGCGACCATCGGGCGAAGAACTGGCTTCGGCTATCGCATCCGGCCTTTTCAATAGCGGTTTTTCTCCAATGTTGGCGGGAGTGTTGCCCACACCAGCTCTTGCCCATGCGTTAGTCGTGAGCGAAATGCGATTTGGCATTATGATCACGGCTTCACATAATCCAGCGTCCGATAATGGTTTCAAGCTTTTTGACCATATGGGCTCCAAACTGTCAAAGGATCAGGAATTGGCCATCGAGGAGCAAATCCTCAGGGCCTCTGAAGTTCAGGTCGCGGACGAAGGATTATTAGCCAAGTCCTTTCCCCGTCTAGACACTCTATCCAGTTACCGAGACCAGATCTTGGGCATGTTGTCGGAAAACGCTCTTAGCGATTTTAGAATCGTGGCTGACCTCTCTAACGGCGCAACTGCAGTCACTACGCCCGAAGTCCTAAGAAAATTGGGCGCTGAGGTAATTACAATTGCGGCTGGTGAAGGTGCCATAAATCATGGGGTCGGAAGCGAACATCCAAAGGTACTTGCTGAAAAAGTACAGGCAACGCAAGCCGACATAGGCCTAGCCCACGACGGCGATGGCGACCGCGTGATCCTATGCGATAACCAAGGGGAAGTCGTCCATGGCGATAAACTCCTTGGTCTCCTCGCCTTGCATGCAAAAAGAAAAGGCAAGCTTTCGGACAGTGTCCTTGTTGCCACAGTTCAGAGTAATTCTGGTCTGGAACGCAGTCTGAATAATTTGGATGTCCGTCTTGCTCGTTCAGAGGTTGGCGATCGCAATGTGGCAGAGCTTATGAGAGAGCTTGGCGCCAACTTAGGGGGGGAATCCTCGGGTCATATTATTTCCAGTGATCACCTTCCGACGGGTGACGGGTTACTCAGTTTTCTTCTTGCATCGCAAGCCGTGCTTGAAACGAATTCCCCGTTATCGGTTCTTGCGGATGAAATCGATCTCGCTCCAAGCATTGAGGACGCTTTCCGCGTTCTAGAGAAAACTCCTTTCGAATCATTGCCCGAGCTGATGGAAATCGTGACTCGTGAAGAACAAATTTTAGGAAAAGAAGGGCGAGTCCTTCTTCGTTACTCTGGGACCGAACTTAAAATTCGTTTACTTGTGGAGGCTCTCGATTCAAACCAAGCTGAAGATGTTTTTCATACATTGGAACAAGCTTTACGAAAAGCATTGAAATTTACGTAAAACTTGGTGCTATAGAACTTTTGGCTAACTCAGTTTAGCTCTGAAACCTAATTTTTAAAATTGATTGAGGAAACTTCCATCGCGGATTTGGATCCCCGGCAAATCAAACAGCTCCAAGCTGCGGAGACTGCTGAAAGAACCAACCCATCCTACGCACTGGAAATCTATGGTTCTGTCCTTAGGCAAGTCCCCGGCTGTCTCGAACTTCGAAAAAAGCTTCGTCTCTTGCAAATCAAGGTTACCGGTAGCAATACCAAAGGTTTTTCCAAGCTCTTGGGCAAAGTAACTGCTGCTCCTTTCCGAATGGGCAACAAGGCCGAAAAAGATCCTGAAGGCTCCTTGGTTAAGGCAGAGGAACTTATTGCCAAGAATCCTGGCAATGTGATCGCCCACCAGTTGCTGGCTGATGCCGCCGCCAACCTCGAGATGCACAAAACCGTGATATTTGCCTATGAAACCGTCTACAAGCTGGAACCCGAAAATATCTCAAACCTCAAAGACTTAGGTCGTTCCTACCTAGTTATAGGCGACACGGAAAACGCGATTAAGACTGGCAACGCCATCTTGAGCAAAAGCCCTGGTGACGGCGAAGCAGAGGATCTTATGAAGAAAGCGTCCGTTGCCATTGCAATGCACAAGGGCAAGTGGGAGGAATCCGAAGACTACCGAGCTCAGCTAAAAGACGAAAAAGAAGCTCAATCTCTTGAACAAGCAAGCAAGTCCGTTAACGACGCCAAAGGCCTCGAAGACCTTATTCAGCAAACATACGAAGAACTGCAGGCTCAGCCCGAAAACTTAAACAACTATCGCCAACTCAGCGATCTCTATCATCGGTCAGGAGATCTCGAAAACGCCATAGCGTGGATTCAGGAGGCCCGCAAGCACGAGGCAGGCCAATCGGATGTTTCGCTCGAAAAAAAGGAGCGGGGGCTAACCCTCGAATACTACGATGATTCCATTGATCAATGGAGAGCAGCCCTCGCCGCCGAACCCGAAAATGCTGACAATCAATCCGGATTAGACCAAACGATCGCCGCAAAAGCCGAATATCATCGAGCGCAAATTGAATCTCTCGTCGAGCGATACCCAAACGATTACGGTTATCGCTATGAACTCGGTCGCCTGCTTTACGACGAAGCGGATTACGATGGCGCGATATCTCAATTTCAGCTCGCTCAACGAAACGCCAACGTACGTCTCGATTCAATTATGTATCTTGGCCGTGCCTACCGAAGCAAAAATTTCTTTGATATGGCGATTGAACAGTTCAGTGCATTGAAAGAGGAATTGCAAGTTATGGACGACCGAAAAAAGCAAGCGGTCTACGAACTCGGTTGTTGTCTCGAGGCAATGGAAAAACACGATGCGGCAATCGAGGAATTCAAGTTGGTGTATTCTGCTGATATCTCTTATCGTGACGTCTCACAAAAAATCGACGCCTTTTATTCATCAAAACAAAGCTAAGCTCTCAAGGTGCTTCGTTTCGTTTGTTCAGTCAGTAGAAGTTCTGGTTCATCAGGTGGTGCCTTGAACAATTACAAATCTATCTCCAATACTGCTTCTAGAGCGTGAGAGCCATGGGGATCAAAATCATTAGTGGAAGCCGTAGAAAAGTACTTGTAGCCGAATCGCCCTGACAAGCTTTCGGTAAAACGGTGTCCGAGGCCAGTTCCCAAATGGTAAGCGAGAAGATTTTTGTTGTAACTCCAATGCCCGGAAGGACGTTGGATTTTCACTAAACTAGGACCTAAGCCGACTCCAAGATAAAATACATTGGATTCCCAGAAACCTATTTCCCACCCACCATTTATCATTAGGGTGTTTAATTCCGCGTGACCCTTGCCGGATTCGGAGTTGTCGTAACTGCGATGAGACAACTCCATGCCCATCCGCCAGTTGCCAAAATCGATGCCTGCTCCAGCACCAACGGAATATCCGTTGTCGTATTCGGCTACATTATTTTCAGGCGGTACGCGTCCGCTAGAATGTATGTGAGCATTATTTGGCATTACATAGCCGCTGAAAATTTGAAAGTAATACGTTTTATGGCTACGAATTTCCATATGTCCAGCGGGGATTGGGGTGTAAGTTTGCTTAACAGGAGGTCTTCGTTTTGGGGTGATGGCTGGGAACTTAGGAGTTTTTCCGGACGAATGGATTGGTTCTGGCGGGGCAGCGGGAATCTTGATTCGCAGGGGCAACTTTTCACCTGCTTGGAGGGTTTTGAGTCTGGCTTGAGCTTGCTCCATTACTTCAGAGTGGCGTTGCAAACGGAGTTCATTTTCATGAAGTCGTCGTTGCAACACAGCTGCCTTTTCGTCTAAGTCTGCAATGCGCGCTTGGAAATTCTGGGCGTTAGCGGAAATAGAAACTGCGAACAAAAAAACGGAAATCCGTATCGACTGCATTATCATGAACTGGCTTTCCCTTGAAGTTTGTTGGTTGAAATAGACTCTCTTACCAAAACTTTTCATTTAATCAGTTGCAAGATGAAAAATAATGAAGAAATAGAACCAGTGAAAATCCCCATTGACGGGATACTCGATCTCCACGGGTTTCGTCCCGCCGATATTGGCGACCTCGTAGAGGCTTACTTGTGCGAATGTCGCTTACGCGGCGTGTTACGCGGTCGCCTAATCCATGGCAAAGGAATCGGAACTTTGCGCGAAACCGTGCATGCGACCCTTCGCAGGTTATCGTTTGTGAAGAGTTTCCGCCTCGGAGACGAGTCTTCAGGTTCTTGGGGCACAACCCTTTTCGAGCTTCAACCTAAAGACAAACAGAGAGAGACAAATTGACGCCAGCTGGCGGGGCCGCCGCCCCCTGGGGTTAATGGTGTGCCACAAAGGCACATTAAGTGCAGCGCTTAAATGTCCCAAGTTGCTTACTGGCAATATCTTAAAAAAACCCAAGATCCTGGACCAAATATTGCATATTATTGACTCTAACCCATCTGCAAATTAAAGGAGTAAATAATTATGCGTATAAATAATCACAACATCGCCAGTTCACTTGAGAATGAATTGAATCAATTTCTTAAACTTGGTCGACCGATCGTCCCACTTGCTCAGGCCTTTTTGGGATCCTTAACTCATGATGATCATAGTGAACCTCGAACGCCTATTAAGTTGGTTGACGAAGAAGACCGCTATGAAATATTTCTGTCATTGCCTGGTTTCTCAAAAAAAGAGGTTTCAATCAAGTTGGAGGATAATCTTCTCTTGATTTCTGGAGAGAAAGAGGACGGGATCGCAAACCCGGTTGTCAATGAACCAAATTGTTCCTACTCTCTTAAACTGCCTGACGACATAGAAACCGATAAGGGGAAGGCTACTCTCTCTAACGGAGTTCTTACCATCATGTTTCCGAAGTGCGCAAAGGCGAAGCCAAGAGAAATTAAGATTTCTTAGGTTTATGCGTCGTTTGAAGTTTTAACATGGGAATGGGGCGAGTCTCAAGACTCGCCCCTAGTTGTTTGCTCGCTTTTCTCACTTTTCGAGTTTTGCTAGATATCAGTTCCATCATGCAGAGAGAGCTTCCCATTGTTTCTAGAGCCGACGATATCGTTTCCGCAGCCCGTGGTGAGCGGCGTCTGGTTGTTACGGCTCCAACGGGTTCGGGGAAGTCGACCAAATTACCCCAAATATTGCTCGACTCCGGGTCTTTCCCTGACCAAATTGTGGTTCTTGAGCCACGCCGGCTTGCCGCCCGCATGCTTGCACAGCGCGTGGCGAGTGAACGAAGTAGTTCCGTTGGGCAAGAGGTTGGTTATCAGGTACGTTTCGACAATAAAACGTCTTCCGCTACCAAAATCGTATATGCCACCGAAGGTTTGCTTTTACGACGAATGTTGGCTCGACCTGATCTTTCGGGTATTTCCGCTCTCATATTTGATGAGTTTCACGAGCGCAGTCTGGAGTCTGATCTTACTCTCGCTTTGGCCAAAGCCCTCCAAGAGACTTCGCGGCCCGATCTCGCTTTAGTGGTGACTTCGGCGACCATTGCAACTGAGCCTCTTTGTGAATATCTTGGCTCTTGTCCCGTAGTTCAGGTTGATGGTCGCTCTTTCCCTGTTGAGATTTCTTTTGCGGGTGCCGGCAGAGACGAACCTCTATGGCAGAGAGCCGCAAAACAAGTGATCCGCCTCTCCTCGGAATACGATGGGGATTTTCTTGTCTTTATGCCGGGTGCGTTCGAAATACGAAAAACCATCGAAGAATTGAGCCGTTCCCATCACATGAAAGGATTCGATCTCCTACCCCTTTACGGCGACTTGCCGCCAGACCGGCAGGATGCAGCCATTCGCAAAAGTGAACGTCGCAAAGTGGTGGTAGCCACTAATGTGGCGGAAACCTCTCTGACTATTGATGGCGTTCGAGTGGTTGTCGATTCGGGTTTCGCGAAGAAAGCGAGTTTTGATCCGAGACGTGGCATAAATGCCCTTTTGACGGAGCCAATCAGCCGTGCCTCGGCGGATCAACGGTCTGGTCGAGCAGGTAGAACCGCTCCTGGATTTTGCTTGAGGCTTTGGGGCGAAAAGGAGCACGAACAGCGACTTGCGGCGGAAATTCCTGAAGTTTGCCGTTTGGATTTTGCCGAAACTATGCTGAGTTTATTGGCCGCGGGGCAAGAACTTTCAACAGTCTGTTGGTTTGAGCAACCCACAGAATTAGCCCTCGAAAAAGCCCAAAGTCTACTGGCCGATCTCGGAGCTCTAGACATTGATGGATCCCTGACGAACCGAGGGAGAGAAATGGCTGCTTTCCCTCTGCATCCACGTCATGCCCGAGCATTACTCGAAGCTCGAACTCGAGATTGCCTTCCTACCGTTGCCCTTGCCTTGGCTCTAAGTCAGGATCGTCCGATTTTGCTACCTTTGCGCGACAAGCGTCTCGAGAGAGAGCGGGAAGATCTTTTAGATGCCGATCAAGGTGAAATCGCCACCGATTTTTTTCGTGTGCTGCGGGCTTGGGGTTTAGCAGCTGAACGAAACTTCGATCCTTCGCTCTGTCGAGAT
>CALBIN010000493.1 GCA_937893275.1 uncultured Opitutia bacterium
GTAGTCCCCGTTCTCTTCAATCATTAAGGATGAAGCGAGTAGAGCATCCGTAAGTTTCTTGTCGTCGATGTCTTCGTACTGCTCAGCATTGCACATGAAGGCTATCTCTTCTGGATCAGTAGTTCCAAGGTATCCATTATCTGCTTTAGACTTACGGGTGATGCCCTCCAATTGGCAGCATAGATTGACGAACATTTCCGTTGCAGCGGGATGACCCAGCTCTTTCTTAAACTTCTTGAACTGGCGGGATGTCATAAATTCGGGAGTTATATTCATACTTTATATATATTAGGTTTAGGATTAATAATTTTATTTGTTTAGGGGTGAGTATTTTTGGTTTCGTTTTGGTCGGAAGATTTTCCCAGAGATCAGCGGTGTTTTTGAGGCTTTACGGGTTTCTGAGACGTTTCCTTGAAAGGAGCTATGCCAAGGTATGGGTTAAACCGTTTACCCGACATCGGCGGCGTTTCTTTTATTTTTTGCTTCGTTAGAAAAATTGATGGGTTGATTTAGGTTCGGGCAAATTCCCTAGCGTATGATAAAGAGACACTTGCAGAGCATTGAAAGTTCTATATCCGTAGGCTTTTCTGGTAGCGAGATTCACGTTGCGATTAAGGCCCTCCACGATTCCGGAGGAGAGTCGTTTGCGCGCCCTGAAATAGTTTATAATCAGAGGCTCGTGCTTCCTCACGCTCTTGGCGAACTTCTTTATCGGATCGAGCTTGGAGCGCATCGCCTTGAAGCACCATTTCTTTATATACCAGCGAGCCCAATGCGGACTGCTATAGCTCCACAGAGCTTGGAACGCCTCCTTGAGCAGGTACGCCTTCACGCTTTTGAGGTCGTATTGAAGCACGTCCTCCAGCCTGGCCTTCTGCTTGTCGGTGAGATTCTCCGGGTTCTTGGCGAAGCAGTACTTGGTATGCTTGAGCACTTCCTGGAAGCCTTCGCTCTTCATCCGCCGCGCCTCCTCGGCCCGGATCTGGCTGAGCGCCTTGTTCAGGTTGGCCACGATATGGAAGCGGTCGAGGATGTGCACGGCGGCGGGAATCTTCTCCTTGATGACTTTGAGGTAAGGCTTCCACATGTCCGAGCAGACGTAGCCGATGGCTTCGCATCGCCGCTCGCCGAGCTCGTCGAAGAATGCCCGCAAGGATTCGACGGTCCGCTTTTCGGCGATGTAGAGAAGGCGTCGGCAGCCGCTGTCGATCTGGTAGACCAAAGTAACGTAGTCATGTCCCTTGCCCTTGCACCACTCGTCCACTCCGATCGCTTCGATGCCCTCGAGATTGCGATGCTCCAAGCCGTAGCTCACCACTCGCGAGACGGAGCGGAAAACCGAATCCCAACTTGTATGGAAGGCCTCGGCGACCTGCTTCCAGCTCAACCGGCGCGCCCACTGAGCCAGGAACAACTCGTAGGGCTTGGTGATCGGGCTCTTGCCCTCGGCCCAAGGAACGCGCTCGACCTTGACCCCGCAGGCTCGGCAATGCACGCGCCTCATGCGGTACTTGAAATAGGATTTGAATCCCCAGATCGGTACGAAATCGAAGAGTCGGCCCTCGTCGCGGCGGTCGTAGCGGGCGGCTTTGCAGCCGCAGCCCGAGCAGATGGGCTTGGAGCCTTTGCGCGGCTCGATCTCGGCGACGACGCACAGTCGCCCCTTCACGCTTTGGAAACCGACGCTGCGGTAAACAAAACCCTTGAGCCGATGGCACGCGTTGAGCAGGGTCTTCAATTGCATCGGCGCTTCCTTGTTGGAATTGGTTTCACGCCTTACGATAGGGCGGCGTCGGTGTCCAAGTCTAGCTTCTGCGATAAAACATCGTTTTTCTCGAAGAGAAACACTCCAACCTCCGCTCCATCGGACGAAGCGAAGGGCAAGTCCAATATCGTATAAAGAGTCCAGCTCGCTGGACCGAGCGAAGCGAGTTTATGCCGAAATTGAACTTGCTCGCAGCGTAGTACTATGGAATCGAATACCATCTAACCCACTAATTATCCTGAAGACCCAAATTTTGAAACTCAAATCAGGCGAATGAAACAAAGCAGCGTTTATTTGGCTGTCGACTTGGGTGCGACAAGCGGTCGAGTGATGGCGGGGATTTGGTTGGCGGATTCCG
>CALBIN010000494.1 GCA_937893275.1 uncultured Opitutia bacterium
ACACGCGAAAGCATCTTTATGGCTTCATGCCTAATGAGTCAGATAACCCGAATAACTCTTGTTCGTCATGGCGAAACGGAATGGAACGTTTCGGGACGATGGCAGGGTCATGCTGACGCTCCACTTACAGCTCATGGAGAAGCTCAAGCCAAAGCTTTGGGAGAACGGTTTACCAATGCCAGCTTCGACACTTGCTACACGAGTGACTTGGGTCGAGCCGTCCACACCTCACGCTTGATTGGTGACCCATCGGCACTTCATTTCGAAACGGATGAAAGATTGCGCGAACGTGACCTGGGCATCATGCAAGGGTTTACTACGGAGGAGATGCTTGAACAGTGCCCCGAGGCATACGAATCCTTTCGCAACAAAGGGCCGGATTATCTAATTCCTAAAGGCGAAAGTTTTCGACAATTCAGTAAACGATGTGTGAGTGTAATCGATGATTTTTCAGATCGGCATGTAGGACAGAGCTTGCTTGTAGTTACCCATGGGGGAGTGCTCGGAGCCATATTTCGACATGTAATTGGACTATCTCTGGATTCTCCACGCCGATACGCATTACTTAACTGTTCAGTAAACGTAATCGAAAAAAAGGACGGCGATTGGAGCCTCATCCACTGGGGCGACGTGAACCACTTAGGGCAAGACAGGGCGCTCGACGACGCGTAGTTCTATCTCTCTTTTGCTCCATACATAAGATTCATGGAATTGCCATGCCGGAAATGTGGCGAACCGACCCGCTACGACGGAGTCGGTGTATTCGGGGCTAAAACAGTATGTAGGCATTGTCGTTGTAAAAAGCCTCACAATTTGAGTGGGCATCCATTATTCCCATTCTTTCTGTTCTTTATTGGGGTAGGTGCTTTCGTCTTAATCAATCCGTTTGCTTGGAGTGGCGATGCGTTGCTTTATGGGTTGAGCAGTGGCTTTTTCTTGCTCTTTTGGTACAAGGGGTTCGGGCAACCGTACTTCCTTTACAGATCTCATCTGAAGACAATCCAGCAGGAGTCAACTGATGCCGACATAGGTCCTCCAAAGGATTGGTTGTGCATATTTTGGTTTCTTCTGCTTTTGGGTTTACTGATGCTCTTTATTTTTTTCAAGGAAATCGGATCTTTCGATGAGGTGGAAGTAGGAGACCACGTTTTTCCTTTGAAGGGTCATGAAGTCATGGATGGTATCGACTCGATTCCTTCAACGCTGACCGATGGAGAGAAGACCGAAATCAAGTTCATAAACAGAATGGAATTTGTCGTTCAGGTGTACTGTAGGGATCTAAACGGAACCATACGTTACAAAATGCGTCTGCCGCCAAATTTCGGAGAGAAAAGCGAAGCTTACGTCGGTCAAACTTGGTTAGTTACGGACAAGGAAAAAAAGCCTCTTTTTTTCTACTTGGCGGAGAATGCCAAATCAGACGGAGCAATTGGAAGGGCAAGAGTTCCTCCCGAAAACTTAATTCTCGATAGAGTCGTAGATTAGCTTTTTGACAGCCCATTCGGTCATGAAACTGTAAGGCATCACCTGCTCCATGGTCACTACAATGAGTTCGTCTTTGGGGGAAACCCAGTAGTGAGTGCTGGCGGCGCCGCCCCAACCGAATTCGCCTACCTTTCCGCCGGGATCCCATGGCCCCATTGAAACGCGAGTCGAAAAGCCAAGACCAAAACCCACACCGACTCTCGGAATGGGTCCTATTCGTATGGGCATAAGCTTCTTGGGAAGCTGGTTTCGAGTCATAAGACGAACTGTCTTCTTTTTGAGAAGGCGCTTTCCATGAAGTTCTCCGCTGTTGAGGACCATCTGAAGGAATCGGAGATAGTCCCTCGTTGTGGAAACTAGCCCCCCTCCTCCGGAAGCGAGACCGGCGGGAGTCAGGTAACGACTCTTAGCGGGATCATCGATGAGGCGAAGTTTGCCCGATCCGTTTGGAGCGTAATTGGCAGTGAACCTATCGACTTTCCCTTTCGGGACGTCAAACGCGGTGTCCTTCATATCGAGAGGTTTGCAAATGCGTTCGGCAAGAAAGTCCTCGAATGACTGTCCCGACCAGATTTCGACGAGGCGACCGAGAACATCGATGGATACGCTGTATTGCCACTTGGTTCCCGGCTCGAATGCGAGGGGAATGTCACTCAATTTTTTTATCATGGTCGGAAGATCGCCAGCCCGATCAATCGGCTTATCCTTCTTGTAACGTTTTTCCACCGCGCTGTTTCCCACAAACCCATAGGACAACCCCGAGGTGTGACGCATCAGGTCGCGAACGGTCATCTGTCGCTTTGTGGGTTCCGCCTGACCTTCTTTCCAAACCGAAAGTTCCTCGAACTCGGGAATGTATTTCGACACAGGGTCGGCCAATTCGTACTTGCCCTCATCAAATAGGATAAGCGCGGCTACAGTGGTAATCGCCTTGCTCATCGAATATATGCGAAAAATCGAATCTGGCTTCATCGCTTTGTCGCGTTCCAAGTCCATTTTCCCATAGGTTCCGAAGTGGACTACCTTTCCCTTTCGGGCGATAGCCACGATCCCTCCGGCGAGCTTCCCGTCGGCAACGAAACCCTTCAACACTTCATCCACTTTTGCCAATTTAGCCGAGGACATCCCGACCTCTTCCGGTTTAACGACGGAAAGTTCTCTGGCTGTGGTTCCGCTCCAGAGAGTGAGGGTAACCAGAATTTGCAAAATACGTTTTTGCATATTCTCCATGGGTGGACTGGTTAGAGATAGGTTAAATTTATCCGCTGGTGGCTTCGCGGAACCTGCGAAGAGCATGGGCGGCATGGTACAAGCCACCATCACTGAATATTTCAGTGGGAAATTTTTCCATATCAGTCACCATTCGGTCAATCGCCTTCAGCACCCAGTCCTGCGTCAACTCCTCGGGAGATAGCGCAACGCTCATCCATTCAAGAGCGTGCCCGGTAGAACTGATTAGCTGACGAGGAGTGCGCGGTCTTGCGGAGCGAAAGAACACGGCGGCGGAAAAGGCTCCGTCCTTCTGTTGGTAGTCCTTTGTGATGGCGACGTATTCATCCAAGTATTTCTTCGCATCTTTCCATACTCCGACAAGCTTGCCGCCTTGGTCTAGATATTTCCGAAGAGCGTAGGCGACCCCGTACAGATGGTGCGGACCACCCTCCGTTTCACGGCGCGGATCACGTTTAATGGCCAAACGCATAACGTCCTCTACTCGATACTTCTTGCCCGTATCGGCCTTCCATTCCTCGTCAAAAGGAACATAGGTCGACACCGCTACCAAGGTCCAACCAAGTTCCTGATCCTCGCGAAAGCCCTTTTTGGCGAAGTTCAACTTGTCCAGCACCGTAAATTTCTTTCCCGTGCGTGAAACGATTTCACGATCCAACTTCACACCAGCATCAGCATAGGCAAAAAGAAATTGATCCACGTGATCCTGAACAAGGAAGGACTTATCCCCTTTTCCGCGCGTCTTCAAGGTAGGCACACCTGTTACGTCTTGGTAAATCAGTTTGCCTTCGAACTTGGCATGGTGGGTAAGATAGTCGATGGCATTTAGCTTCCCTTCCGATTCGATGTCGAAAATCTCTAAGTCGTTCTCAAAGGCCACCACTGCATGCATGACGACCCAAGGGGTGTTGACATCGCTACGAAGCGGTCGGGCATGCGCTTTCTCGATCACCTTGTCGATCCGAACGGCAAGAGCTTTCGGCACGGAATTCCCAACCGCAAATCCAGTAAACGATAGAAAGAAAAAGGCAAGACAGTTGATTGCAGAAAAGAGGATGTACTTCTTCATTCGATTTGTTTTTCTTCGAAATTAAAGTGGGTCAGCTTCTAATCCCTAAACCGAGGGTTTCCTTTGAATATTTGAGGCTGCGTTCTAACTCCGCGACTTGATAATCTTGTTGAGCCTTCTTGCGATCGACACCCTTCGGAACCTTGAATGACTCCATGGGAGTTCCCGCTTTCGCTAACCCGACGAATCCAGCGAAACCATCCGCACGGATAGATTCATAAGGTTTCCAGAAATTCTTTTCCAAATAGGGAAAAGGCTTGGAGAATCCGGATATGATTTCTAGCTGAACGGGAACTTGAGGGCAAAGCTCCGCCCATTTCTTGGCGAAAGCCTTCATGTCCACGCAACCTTCGCCCATGGCGGTCCATTGTACCGATGCGCCATTGTCGATTTCCCATATCATGGAATCGCGAATGCCACTGGAAACCGCAAATGGGGCGAGATTCTCGAGGGTGTCGAGGGGGTCTTCCAGGGTCCAGGTCGCGTTGCCCGAGTCGAGCGTGGCACCGACGTATTCCGGACCCGCACGCTCGATCAGGTCGACAAGCTCACGACTGTGCATGTCGCCCGCATGGTTCTCGATGGCGATTTTGACGCCGGCATCGAGGGCATGCTTGCGGACGTTTTTGCAAACCTGAATCGTACTTTCGATATGCTTTTGAATACCTCCGGGACCCTTACGATCCTGCATGCTGCCAAGATAGCAACGAGCCACGGGCGAACCTAAGGTTTTGGCCACCGCCAGAAGATGCTTTAGGTGATCTTCCGCAGAGCCGTACTTATCGATGAATTTTGGCGAAGTCGGACAGATGCCACCGGTGCCGGCGTGAATGGCGATACCGAACTTGTCAGCCTGTTGCTTGATTTCTTTTAGATAACCTGAGTCGTGACTTTCAAACACGTCCAGATCGGAAAACAAAATGGTGTCCACCTTCTGTTTGTTTGCGTATTCAAGAAGCCGAGGTGCCTTCCATCCCAAAGCACGAATGGAAAAATTGTCGAAACCAAGCTTCACTTTGGTCGAAGAGATCGGACTTGGTTTGCCGAAAAGGCGAACAGGCGCCGAAGCGGAGATTAAGCC
>CALBIN010000495.1 GCA_937893275.1 uncultured Opitutia bacterium
CCTGCCTTTGTTTATGCCATTTGCCATGCGGAAAGTAGCCTGGACGCGAATGCCGAGACCTCGGTGGCCCGCGGGATGATGCAGTTGACGGAGGGAGCGTGGAAGGACGTTACCGACAAAAGCTATCGACTTGCCTTTAACTGGGAGACGAATGTGGAGGTGGGTACCGGTTACCTGGGAAAGTTGAAGGGCATGCTGGGCAAGGCCAATGTGTTCAATTATCCTAGGCTGGCGGCCAGTTATCGCTATGGTTACGGGGCCTTGCGGAAGCAGGGTTTTCTCGTGAGCAAGATGAAGACCCCGAAAAACCGAATATATCGCAAAATTTTCGCGGGCGAAATACGTCCCGTGAAAACTCCCTCGGATTAGGGCTGGCGCAATGGGAGGAGCAACCGCCTTGAAGCGCGTCGAGGGAGCGGAACCACTCGAACCTCCTCCCGCCTTCGAGCCCGACTTGAGCGCCTTTCTGGTCTCAATTCAATTGGAGAAGGGGTTGGCGGACAATACGGTGTCTTCTTATGAGCAAGATCTCGTGCAGTCTTCGTGTTTTCTCGCGGATCGCGGGGTGGAGAACTGGCGAAAGGCGAGCGGCGAGGACGTGTCGGCCTGGCTCGCCGACTTGACTAGAGGGGGATACGCCGTGGCCAGCCTAGCTCGCAAGCTTTCCGCCGTTCGGATGATGGCCCGGTTTCTCGTGGCTGAGAATTTGCGGGAGGATGATTTCACCGAGCTTCTGTCCAACCCGAGGAAGCATCGGCATTTGCCCGACATGCTGGGGATCGAGGAAATGGAGAAATTCTTGGAGGCTCCCGACGCGAACGTTCCCCTCGGCAAGCGAGACAAGGCGATCTTCGAGCTGATGTACGGTAGCGGGTTACGGGTCTCTGAAATTTGCACATTGCCCATGACCTCGGTTGATTGCGACGAAGGGTTTGCCCGAGTCTTCGGGAAGGGCTCCAAGGAGCGGGTGGTGCCCGTGGGTGGGCAGGCGGCTCAAGCCATTCGCAACTACTTGCACGGAGGGCGTCCTCATCTAGTAAAGGACGGAACGGGCGGCGAATTGTTCTTGAGCATGCGCGGCAAGGGGATTTCCCGAAAGATGGTCTGGGTGCTGGTCAAGGATTATGCACGCAAAGCCGGAATCGAGAAAAACGTTACTCCTCATATCCTTCGCCATTCCTTCGCCACACATTTGTTGATGGGCGGCGCTGATATTCGCGCGGTGCAGGAAATGCTTGGTCACGCCGACATCGGGACCACGCAAATCTACACCCACATTGAGGGGGAGCGACTTTTGGACGATCATGCGGCCTATCATCCGCGCAACCGTTTGAAGGGGTAAGTTAACAACTTTTTCGCCTTGTGCGCAAAATAGGTTTGAAAGGTTGGGTGAAGGGCGCTCATTAGGTTTGCCCGTGAAGGTAACGGTATTTGTTTCTCCCAAACCCACGGTGTTGGATCCCCAAGGGGCCGCTGTGGAGCACGCAATGAAAAGCTTGGGTCATGCTTCCGCCCAAGGAGTGAGAGTCGGCAAGACGATCACCTTTGAGATAGATGGGGAGGACGACCCCGATACTCGCAAGAAACTCGATGTGTTGTGCGACGGGCTGCTGAGCAACCCGATCATCGAGGACTTCCGCTATGAGATCGATTAGCTTCTCGCGGTGAAGATTATTCGTTATCTGGATCGAAAGGGCGAACTTGGGTTCGGTCGTATTGACGACGAGGGCTTGATGTTCGTGATTCGTCAAAACGAAAAAGGTGGATTCTCGGCCACCGACGATCCTGCAGACCCGGGCAAGATTCTCTCTCCCGTCGACTTTCGCTGTATCTATTGCGTGGGTCTCAATTACAAGGCCCATGCCGAGGAATCGGGAGAGGAACCGCCCAAGCACCCGATGATATTCATGAAGGCCGCCACGGCCATCCAGGATCCCGGGGCTCCCATCGTGCTTCCGCGATTCCTGAGGAGCGACATGGTGGACTACGAGGGTGAACTCGGAGTCGTGATCGGTCGACCTTGCAAGAACATCACGAAAGAGGAAGCCCTCGACCATGTGCTGGGATACGTTTGCGCCAACGACGTGAGTGCTCGGGACTGGCAGAAGGAAAAGGGTGGGGGACAGTATTGCCGGGGCAAGACCTTCGACACCTTTTGTCCGGTCGGGCCGTGCTTGGTGACGACCGACGAGATACCCGATCCCTCCAAGTTGACGCTTCGAACCTACTTGAACGACGACGTGGTGCAGGAATCGGGAACCGACGATTTGATTTTCGACGTGCCTACCCTGATCGCCTTTCTCAGCGGAAGCACCACTCTTCTTCCAGGTACACTTATCCTGACGGGTACGCCGTCGGGTGTCGGTTCGGCCCAAGATCCGCGTCGCTTTCTGATGTCGGGGGACGAGGTGACGGTGGAGATCGAGGGCATCGGTAAACTCACCAACTTCGTGGTCGAGGAAGCCTTAACTGACGAGGACTACGAGAAGGAAAAGAATTGAACCACATTTCAAGAATTTCACTTATTCACCGTAACCTATGCGAGTAGCGATTATTCAGTTTCCCGGTTCCAATTGCGATTGGGATGCGTGGCATGCGATAAACGACGTGATCGGTCTTCCTGCGGAACGAGTCTGGCACAAGTCGGCTCTTCCGGTCGAGACCGAGGCAGTGATCGTGCCGGGAGGATTTTCCTTCGGCGATTATCTGCGCTGTGGCGCCATTGCGAGGTTTTCCCCGATCATGGAGGATTTGAAAACCTTTTCCGAAAAGGGTGGCCCCGTCTTCGGTATATGCAACGGTTTTCAAATCCTGTGCGAGGCGGGTTTGCTGCCAGGCGCCTTGATTCGAAACAATTGCATTGAGTTTCGCTGCGTTAACCAGTGCCTGGCTCCGGAGGATTCGACCGAAAATTTCAACAGGGCCGACCTTGGGGAAAAGATTTATCTTCCCATCGCTCATGGTGAAGGGAACTACCGTCTGGATGCCGATGACTTGAGCGCATTGGAGGCGAACGGACAAGTGCTCCTGCGTTATGCGGGTGATCCCGTGGACGGTCCCGGACACGGTAACCCGAACGGTTCCGTCAACGACATCGCGGGCGTTCGCAACGCAGCGGGGAATGTGTTCGGCATGATGCCCCATCCCGAACGGGTGGTGGAACCGTTTCATCCCGGTCTGGACGGCATCGACGTCCTGCGGGCGTTCTTGTCTCCCTTGCTGGAAGAAGAACCCGTAGAAATGGTATCGGCATGAGCGTGGAAACTTCCGAAAAACCTGCCCCCCGTCCCGTTCCGCCGCCGAACCCGGACGACACCTTGAACGTTGAGATCACGCCCGAGCTTGTGGCCGAGCACGGGCTGCTGCCTGAGGAATACGAACGAGCGAAGGAAATTTTGGGCCGTGTGCCGAACCTAACCGAACTCGGCATTTTTTCAGTCATGTGGTCGGAGCACTGCGCCTACAAGAACACTCGCAAGCTTCTCCGATTGTTCCCGACCGAAAAGGCCGACAAGGATGCCCTTGGGCAAGTGTTGGTAAAGGCGGGCGAGGAAAACGCCGGGGTCATCGACATCGGCGACGGTTGGGGTGTGTGCTTCAAGATCGAGTCCCACAATCATCCCAGCGCCATCGAACCTTTCGAGGGAGCCGCCACCGGTGTGGGAGGAATCGTGCGGGATATCTTCACTATGGGAGCTAGGCCCGTCCTCCTAACGAATTCCTTGCGCTTCGGTTCCTTGGATTCACCACAGGTTCGCCGCCTCTTTCGGGGAGTGGTGCACGGTATCTCGCATTACGGCAACTGTCTTGGGATTCCGAATATTGGCGGCGACGTCTATTTCGATGACTCGTATGAGGGCAATCCCCTCGTCAATGCCCTGTGCGCGGGTATTCTGAAGCATGAAGAAATCAAGCGTGGAGCCGCCAAGGGCGTTGGAAACCCCGTTTACTACGTTGGACCCGGCACCGGTCGCGACGGGTTGGGCGGGGCCAGTTTCGCCTCCCGCGAACTAACCGAGGAAAGCGCCGAGGATCGGCCCGCCGTCCAAAAGGGCGACCCGTTCATGGAGAAGCTCCTCCTCGAAGCTTGTTTGGAGATGATGGTTATTCCCGGCTTGGTCGTCGGCATTCAGGACATGGGTGCAGCCGGATTGACTTGTTCCTCTTGCGAGACTGCTTCAAGAGGTGACGCCGGCATTGAGATCGATCTCGATCTCGTCCCTCAGCGCGAGGAGGGCATGAACTCCTACGAGATCATGCTTTCGGAAAGCCAGGAGCGCATGCTCGTGATCGTTAATCGCGGTCGCGAGAGGGAGCTGGAAGAGGTTTTCGAAAAATGGGATTTGCATGCCGCCCAGATTGGTGAGGTCAAGGAAGGCGATCGTATG
>CALBIN010000496.1 GCA_937893275.1 uncultured Opitutia bacterium
CTCCTAGGTGGTTCCGGATATGGGACTTGGCTCGGTTGCGAACACTTTCGGAATAACCCTGGTCCTGTCGACCTCACGGGTCCGGCTCTTCCTGTCGACTCTCTTAAATACGCGACTGATGGTGTGTTGAGCCGGAACTTTATCAAGAGGACGCTCCAAATTCCCGAAAATGCCACTCTCATGGACTTGGAACTGAAGGATCTTCGGAGTAAATTGGAAAGGGAACCGCAAATCGCCTTCGCTCGAGTGCGACGTCGATTCCCTTCCACTCTTCAAGTTGAAATCTCTGAACACAAGCCTCTCTATCGTCTTTTCATTCGCCCCAAGAAAGGCATTCCCGAAATGTGGCTCGTTTCGGGAGCGGGTGTAATTTACAAAGGCAAAGACTTCCGCAACGCTACTTTGCGCGCCTTGCCTTATCTCAATCCCGATCCCGGCTTGTTGAAGAAAGACGAAAGGAACGGTTACCAGAGAATTCCTGTTTTAGAGAAGGTTTCGCCGCTTCTCGAAATTGCCCGGAGTGACTTTCCCGAACTATATCGAGAATGGAAGGTCGTATCTTTTCTTAGACCCGATGCCGATGAATCGGATCCCGGCGCCCATGTCCTGATTGAATCAAAGGGAGTCAAGAAAATGCGTTTCGCGCCACGTGATTATCGGGCCCAGCTTCGTCGTCTCAAATACCTTCTTCTGGAACCCGGTTTTAAAAATAACAAAAGCATCGATTCAATCGACCTATCTCACGGTCGCTCGGTCTTCGCTCGTTTATGAACCTCTGAAATTTGTCCCGAAACTGGCCCAAGCCATTAAATCAAACTAAATTCGCCCATGAGCAAGATTCTCGGAGCCGTAGAAATTGGAACCCATAAGGCCAAGGCGATGGTTGGCGTACTTTCTCCTGCGGGCGATCTCAACGTCGTTTCCGCTGCTAGCTTTACGAACGAGGGCGTGCGTAAAGGTGAAATCGTCGATTACCGCAAGACTGCCTCTGCCGTCCATGCCGCGCTTGAGGAAGCAGAGAAGACCGCGGGAGCAAAAATCGATGAGGTTTACCTTGCCCAGACCGGGTCGCACCTGAGGGGGGCTAAACTTCGAGGCAGCTCTTCAACCGCCGCTTCCGACAATCGTGTGGAGTTTTCCGATATCGAGCGTGCATCGGAGGAGGCCAAACGCAAGGAACCCGAGGAAGGTCGGTGTTTCGTCCACCACGTGCGTTCTCCCATTCTGCTCGACGATCGCATCGTCGAAGATCCCGTAGGCATGTGCGGTTCGTCCATTGAGATCGGATACTGGGCCATCGAAGGCGACAACAATGCCATCCAGGAATCCGTTGACATCATTGACGGTTACGGACGCCTCCCCATTTCTGATCTTTTTGTTTCGTCCATTGCCTCCGGGGCCATCGTGGCGGGGGCCGATCTTCAGCAGTCCGGCGTGCTCGTTGTGGATATCGGGGCCGGAGTCACCGATTACGTCCTGTATCGGCACGGTCACGTTGCGGCTACCGGCGTAGTGTGCGTGGGAGGAGATCACGTAAGCGGCGACCTCAGCATGGGCCTTCGCATTCTCGAGCCTTATGCCGAGGATATCAAGATCGAGCACGGCAAGGCCATGGTCGATGAGTCCGATGCCAAGGAGGACGTGTGGCTCATTGGCAACAAGACGATCGGCGATCGCACCGTCTCACGGAAATCCATTTGCCAAGTCATCAATGCGAGGGTGGTCGAGCTTTTCGAAATCATCGCCAAGGAAATCGGCTCCTTGCTGGATCCCGAGATGGTCTCCTCGGGCGTATTGCTCACCGGTGGCGGGTCCCTGCTCCCGGGAATTGATCGCGTGGCGGAAAACGTCTTGGGGCTTCGCACCGAAAAAGCCTCGTTCCCGTCCGGAATCGATGGAGATCTCGCCCATCCCGGAAATGCCACGGTGTTGGGTCTCCTTCACTACGGTTTAAAGGACAGCGCAGTCCCTGCCGAAAGTAACGGTTCGGAAGGCTTGTTCAAAAAACTCGTTCACCTCGTAGGAATGAATTGACGAGTCCACCTTAACCGAAATCCGATCTTCACAGAATCTGTAGAAGCAAAAATAGATAAAACCAGCTACCCATCACGCCCATGTCACAGCAAACCATGTTTTCGTCCGGTTCCTTTCAATCCGATTCCAGTTCCTCCGTGCGAGCCAAGGTATTCGGTATCGGTGGAGCGGGGGTTAGCTTGGTGGATGGCCTTTGCCTCGATGGGTTTGACGCTGTGCGCACTATCGCGGTCGACGTCGACGCCGACGTCCTCTCCGACTGCATTGCCGCCGAAAAGATTCCCATTGGTCGACGCCTTACACGTGGCATGGGAACGGGTGGCGAAATTTCCATCGGTCGCAAAGCCGTCGACGAGGAACGCGATCTCATTCGCAAGAACCTCGACGGCGTGGATCTGGTCTTTCTTCTCGCTGGCCTTGGAGGCGGAACCGGCGGCGGCGCCGCTCCCGCCATCGCCAAGCTCGCCCGTGAGTCCGGCGCCCTCGTGTTCGCCTTCACC
>CALBIN010000497.1 GCA_937893275.1 uncultured Opitutia bacterium
GGCGCAGTGGGAGGAGCAGGAAATACAATCTTCTACGTCGATGGAGTAAAGGTTGGCACGGCACCCGGGAAAAGCGATGATCATCTAACCTACGTCGGAAATTTCACCAACGCCCGATTCGCCCAGTTCCTCGACGACCTTCGCGTTTATGGGACGGCGCTATCGTCCTCTGACATGGCAATGCTTTATGGCTCGGGTTCCGGGGACGTCAATCGGACACCTTCCCTTCCTCAAAACCTTGCTCATACCTTAGAAAAAGGGAAATTGGCCAATTATCAGATTCCGGCTCAGGATGTCGCTTCCTTTTCCGCCACCGGACTACCGGCAGGTCTGAGCATTGACCCGACTTCAGGTATCATTTCGGGTACACCCCAGTCGACCGGCCTTGCCAACGTAGACGTAAACGCCTCGAATTTGTATGGTTCGAAAGTGGAAACTCTCGCTCTCCGCATAGTTGATTTCGATGCCTATTCCGCGAAGATGGAAATTCGTTTCCCGGGTGCTGCCTTAAGTGGAACCCCAAGCGATCTCCCCGGTCTTTCTCTTTGGCTAGACGCTCAAGAGATGCCCGAAGTCGAAGGCTCTCGAGTGACCTCTTGGCAGGACAGTTCCGGCAACGGAAACCACCTAGACAAAGTTCGAGGTTCACCAGTTCTCGGCACTTCAGACAGCCTGAACAGCAACCGAGTCGTTCGATTCGACGGATACTCTCAACTTCATTCGTCGACCGATTTCGGACCCATGTTGTCGGAATATTCGATAATATCGATGGCCCGTTATATGGGAGGCGACGATGAAAACGTAATTTCCTCCATTGGCGCGAGTTGGAGTTTTGGATTTGGCAATGGCAATACGGGTCACTGGTCGGCCGGCGGCGCCATTACTGACGCGGCTCAACCAGATGCAAAGTGGCATATACATACAGGCACTATGACGAGTGGAGCGCTCGCCACCCTCAGGCGAGACGGCATTGCATTGGCCACAAATAAGACCGGGGCCTCCTCGACCGCTTACAAACCGGCCCTTTTAGCCCTTGGTGGAAGTTCCGCAAACGATCAATTCTCCAAAGCCGAGGTAGCCGAACTAATGATCTTCGACCGCATACTGTCTTCTTCCGAAATCCAGGCGATGGAAGCCTACCTACTCGAAAAGTGGCTTGGCGGTTCTACCAAGGATTTTCCTCTTCTTGTACGATTGGGGCCGGCTCCAGTATTAGGTTTTGATTACTCCACTTTCGCAGATCAAACTAACGCCGGTGATTTACGCTTCTTCGACTCGTCGCTTCGTGAACTGCCGCACGAACTTGAAACTTGGGATGTGGGAGGCGAGTCTATCGCATGGGTGAAATTAAATGACTTCGATGCGGATGAGGTAGTCTCCGCCTATTGGGGAAATGAATCGGACAAAGTGGCCCCGGCCTACCGTGCAGACGGTTCCGTATGGACGAACTTCGAAGGCGTTTGGCACCTTTCGCAAAGCACGCCTTCTCCCACTGTTGCTTCCAGTACGGGATCTCGGAACGGGACTCGCAACGGAGCGACCAGTGGATCGACCTCGGCCATCGGCCTTGGTTATATTTTTGATGGTACGGACGACAGCATATCAATCAATGGATACAATGGAGTTGTCGGCCCCTCCCCACGTACCATATCCGCGTGGGTAAAAACCAGCGACCTACTGGGTGGCATTGCAGGATGGGGCACTGCCCTAGATGACTGGCGATTGAGAATAGACGGGGGCACACTTCACTTGAATGGAGGTGGTGGCCAATTGAGTGGCTCCAGCAATGTTAGCGACGATACTTGGCATCATGTTGCGGTAACCTTTCCGATCGGGGCTACCGACATCACCGAATCAATACTCTATTTAGACGGGAAACTGGAAAACCCGGCCAGCGTAACCAGCGGCACCATTTCAACATCCGTAGGTGGAACCGTTTCTTTCGGCGGGAACGTTCAAGGTTCTCCCCTCCTCAGCGGAAATATGGATGAAATTCGAATCTCCAACGTTGGAAGGGGTTCACGATGGATTCACTTCTCGGCCGAAAACCAGAAACCAAGTTCCACCTTTCTGTCCACGTCGACGGAATACCTAATAGCGCCTCAGCTATCCGGTGAGCTCAATGCTTCCGTAGCTCAAGGCATTGCCTTCTCCTATGCGATCCCCACGTCTCCTCCCGCAACCAGTTATTCTTCCGTAGGTTTACCTCTCTGGGCCACCTTGAACATCGCCACCGGTGAAATAACGGGTACACCCGCCGCCACAGGAGTTTTCACTGCAACCATCACGGCAACGAATGCCAAAGGATCGAACGTTGCCATCCTTAATCTTCAATCCGTCGCTGCGCCAACTACCGCGAGCATAAACTCTCTTGGCGCAGAACAAGTCGAAGGTCGTTCCGCCACTATACTCGGAGACTTGAATTCCACAGGGGGAGAAGCCCCTGCGGTCTTCGCCTTCTACGGAAAAGTCGACGGCGATTCCAATGCTTCCGCTTGGGACTCGAACATGAGCCTCGGTCCACTCGACCAAGGTACTTTCAATGCTGCGTTGACGGGCATTGATAGTGGCGCCACCTACTATTTTCGCTTCCGAGCAACGAACTCTGCAGGAACCGTATGGTCTGGGCCAAGATCATTCACCACAAAAATGTTCGACCAAGGCATCGTAAGAATCCACACCGGTGACGATGAGCTGGGCAGCAACTCCGGAGTTTATTGGAACAAAGGCGCTGGAGAATCCAAACTTCTCGATGCAAACTTCTCAACGATTACCTATGTCGCCCCGGACGGCAGCGTCTGGCCCGTTACCACTACCACATTCCACTTTCCCGGCGGACTCTTCTTCGGCTCGAACATCGACTCCGTTCTTCTGGAAGGCAAAAACTCCCTTTCACTCCAAGTTGATGGAAACGTAACGATTGCAAAAAGCTTTTCGGGTGCCGCATCTTTGGCCAACGCTCATGTTGCAGGAGGCACAGCCTTGGATGGTCACGACCCATATTACGGCGACGACGCATTCAAGGGTAATCGAGTCGGTCAAAACCGTCTTGGCGGGTATGGCGGCAACCAAGGTCCCGGTCGCGGTTTCAGTACCGGACTGACTGACGGTGGTGGAAATACTGGTGGAGGCGGTTCATACGGCGGAGAAGGTGGACAGGCTACAAGCGGTCCAGCCGGTTTACTCTACGGTTCCGGTGCGCTCGATGTTTTAATCGGAGGTTCCGGTGGTGGCTCAGGTAATCTTGGTGAAGCAGCAGCCGGAGGTGGAGTCCTAGAAATCTCCGCGACCGGAAACGTTTACATCGATGAAGGAGTTAAGATTTCCATGAACGGCGGGACCGTTTTCGTTAATCCAACTCAGGGCGCTTACATGGCCGGAGGCGCGGGCTCAGGTGGTTCAATCCGTTTGCGGGGTGCAAGTGTTCGCAATTTAGGTACATTAGAAGCTCGTGGTGGTGATTCGGCAGGTCAGGATTCGCGTGAACAAGGACAGCGATATCGCCTCCGAGCGGGTGGAGCCGGAGGAGGCGGTCGCGTAGCAATTATTTCGGACGGAATCGTGGAACAGGGCTCCATAATAGTTAGCGGAGGGACGGGAATTGAAGAAGGATATCCCGGATTGCCCGGTACAGTCTATGTTGGCCCCGAAAGCATCGAGAGCACTGCCTTGTCCTTCAACTCGGGCACACTCGTGTTCGACACTGCGGGTTCGTGGTCGCACAGTTCGGGAACCCAGGGAGCCGGCGCAGTCTCTCTCGATTCCTACCAACATGGCGATGCCCGTTACGGTTACGGGGTGTGCACCTTCACTTTCGACTCGATCACTCTTGGCTCCGGAGTCTCCGTCGTGGTACGCGGTCGAAACTCGCTGCAGTTAAAGGTCACCGGCAACGTCAGTATCGATACCGAAATCTCCTCAAACGGTTCCTCGGGCTCCCAAGGCACCTACTCAGGTCGAGCGGGTTCGGGCGGCTGGGACTCGGGTCGAGGCATGCTTAATACCGATGCCAATTCGAACGAACATCCGGCGATGGACGGCCAAGGTCCCGGCGGCGGTCGTGGTTTCGAGGAATTTCGCTCAAATGGCGGAGGAGGATACGGCGGGCAAGGCACAGGCGGGCTTTTCGGAGGAACAGGAGGCAGCACTTATGGTGATGAAGTCATAACATACCTTTTCGGTGGTTCGGGTGGCGGTCACGGCGCTACGGGGACGGGCAACTCCGGTGGTGGTGGTGGAGCAATAGGGATTCAATCGGACGGGAACTTGACCATTGGTTCCAACGGTTTGATTTCAGTAGATGGCGGCATGGGTTTATATGCCGGCAACCAATCAGGCGCAGGCGGGTCCGGCGGGTCCATTCGCCTCGAAGCGGCGAATATTTCAAATTCAGGCACACTTTCTGCTAAAGGCGGAGATGCTCTAATCATGTCTTCCGGAGGAGCCGGAGGCGCAGGGCGCATTGCCCTATTGACTCCCGGTAACCTGACGCAAGGCACCCTTGACGTAACCGGAGGAGAAATCATTCGGCAGACCATCCCCGGCGTACTTCGCTCGGAAGACTTGGTTGGTCACTGGCAATTCGAGGAATCCATTGTATTCACTACCGCCACTGACTCCGGACCAAATGGCCTGGACGGAACGATCACGGGTTCTCCCGCCCGCGTCCCGGGAATGATTGGCAATGCGTTTCGTTTCGACGGCAACGATGACCGCGTGGTCATTCAAAACAACGTCGCCCTACATCTCGACAAGTATACCGTTTCCTTCTGGGTATATCCGGAGAAAAACAATGAAGGAAACACTGGTCTCTTCGGGAGAGGCGGACGCAACTACGCATTCTGGTTATTAAACTCCAATCACGCTACCAGAGGAGTTATAC
>CALBIN010000498.1 GCA_937893275.1 uncultured Opitutia bacterium
GGTTTTCTCGCCCTTCGGGCCCTGAAAGTCGGCGGCAACAACCTCACCGACGCTCACCTTGCATCCGTCGCCACGGTCAAGAGCCTACAGACCCTCACCTTCCGCACGCTCGGTTTCACGAAATTCACCGACGAGGGACTGGCTCCGCTCGCGAACCTGACCAACTTGCGTGAACTACGCATCAACGGCAGCGTCAAGGTGACTGATGCCGGCATGGTGCATTTGACCAAACTAAATCGTTTGGAGAAGATAGACCTAGGTCGAACCCGAATCAGCTCCGCCGCAACCGCCAGCCTAGGCAAGTTGCCCGCCCTGAAGGAACTCGAGGTAGTCGGTTCGGGATTTGGACCGGACGGGATACAGGCGTTGCGAAAGCTCAACCCAAAGGTACGGGTGACCCTGAACCGCCCCTTGTATTAAAGCGTGAGGACAAGCTTTTCGGCCTCTATCTTATCAGCGGCAATTTGGGTTTTCAAGGAATCGAGGGAATCAAACTTGCATTCGGGGCGGAGAAAGCAAAGCAGTTCCACAGAAAGTTCGTCACCGGGCTTGTAAGATGAAAAGTCCTCTTCCCCGAGGAGGTGAACTTCCAATAGCGGCTGAACATCCGCCTCTTCGACCGTCGGACGAACACCGTAATTCGCCACAGCGTATTTAGGCCCAAACGGATTCGGACAGGTGATCTTGACCAAATAGACGCCATGAGCGGGACGAGCCTCAGGCGCAAAAGGCATGTTGAGAGTGGGAAAGCCTATTTCACTACCTAGGCCCCTCCCTTTTACAATTTCTCCGAAAACAGAATACGAATAACCGAGCATTCGGTTGACTTTTTTGATCTGGCCAGAAGACAGCGCTTCACGAATACGAGAGCTGCTAATGGGTTCTTCGCCATCAAGAATTCCATCGGCGACGTAAACCTTCAATCCATAACGGTCACCATTCTTTCGCAAATAATCGGCTTCGCCCATTCTATCCTTACCAAAATTGAAGTTCTCTCCCACGCAAACACAGTGAAGAGAGGATACGTTGTCCTTCAAGTAAGCCATAAAGTCTTCGTAAGGAACATCGGCAAAGGACTCGTCGAAGGTCCTGAGAACCACGGAATCGGCTCCTGCATCCAGCAAAGACTTGGTCTTCGTCTCGGCATCCATAAGCAGGGGAGGCTCTTTCCCCGGTCTTAGAAACTTGGCGGGGTGCTCGGGAAAAGTGAGAACCGCTGCGAGGCCATTCAAAGAGCGAGCTTCATTCACCGCGAGTTCAAGCACCGCTCGATGCCCACGATGAACCCCATCGAACATGCCGATGGCTAAGCAAATCGGTTTCGATTCCCGTTCTCCCAGCTCGGCAAGGGAACCGACGACCAAGGGAAGGTTCACAGCACGTGTGAAGGAACTGCCTTGTGTACGGGAATAAGCATGTCGCCGAATTCAGAAAGAGGGCTTTTCTCAATGGTCTCGAGAGTTCTGCCGTCCTCGATGTCGAACTGGTCGATGTGGGTACGCCTCAATGAGATCAGGTGAGCGCCGCAACCAAGATTCTGGCCTAGGTCATGGGCTACGGTCCTCACGTAAGTGCCTTTGCTGCTCGACATCCGAAAGTCGACCTCGGGCGATTCAAAACGAAGAAGCTCGAATTTGTTGATGCGAATGAAGCGCGGCTCGCGCTCCACGGTCTTGCCTTTCCGAGCCATCTTGTAAAGTGGCACACCATCGATTTTCTTGGCGGAAAACATCGGAGGAAGCTGGTATTGGTCCCCAAGAAATCCCTCCATCTCCTTACTAACTCTTTCAGTGGAAAGATCATCGGGCAAAGGTTTCTCGGCCACTATCGCGCCATCGGCATCCTGACTATCGGTCTCGATACCAAACTGAATTGTCCCCTCATAAGTCTTGCCGAGGCTAATCAAGTATTGCGATGTTTTGGTCGCCTTCCCAATTAGCATAATCAACAGTCCGGTGGCCATCGGGTCAAGTGTGCCGGCGTGACCGATGCGCTTCATGCTAATCTTGCGCCGCAAACGGTCGACAACGTCGTGAGAAGTTATCCCCTGTGGTTTATCGACAAGTAATATTCCCTCGAAATCGCCGCTTCTTTGATTCATCAGGAAAGCCCTCCGGCATCGACCTGCCTCAGGTGTTCACCAATGGCAGTTACAAATTCAGGATAAAAATCCTCCAGTTTCCGTTCCACGTTGAACCCAGCCGCGCAAGCATGACCTCCGCCAGAAAACTGCTTGGCCAGGAGGTCTACACGGTAACGATGCTCCTTCGCTCTTAGACTTCCTTTCAACTGACCGTTACGCTCCTCGAGAAGGCTTCCGATTTCGACGCCATCGAGGGAACGGGAATAATCGACAAAATTTTCTGCGTCTTCGGGCGTGGTACTGGTTTCCTCGTAAAAGTCATCGGTGATCGAACCAATGCAGACGCGGTCCTCATGCTCCATTCGAAAACTTGCTAGAAAACGCTGCAACAATTGTATACGACCCGGTTTCTCACATTCGTAAAGCTCATGAGCAGCTTGGGAAGGACTGGCCCCAAGTTCGCACAACCTCCTGCATATGTCGAACACACTGGCCGTGGTGCCGGAATAACAAAACTGTCCGGTATCGGTCGCGATCCCTAGGTAAAGCGCTTGGGCAGCTACAGAATCCACCGCCAACTCGTTATCAAAGAAAAGGCCCGCAAGAATTTCTCCAGTTGCACAGGCCTCGGGCAAGATGAGATTCGTCTCCCCATAAAGGGTATTGGAAACATGGTGGTCGATATTCAAAAGGACATTGGGAAATCGATCACGAACAGAGTCCCCCACCCTAGCATGGTCTGCGCAATCTACCGAGACGGCGAGAAATTCGCCCGCAGGCAAATCGGCAGCTAGGAAGAACGGCGTATCTCCGACAAAAGCCTTCAGGGTTCTCGGAACAGGATCGATATTCACGGCTAATGATTCAATACCTGTAGCGTTTAATACCCTTGTCAGGGCGACTTGAGAACCAATGCAATCACCATCGGGTCTGCGGTGTCCCAGAACAGCAACACGATGTCCCCGCAACAGCTCGATATTGCGGGTAAATGTAGTGGATTCCTCCGGGAAATAGGATTTTGTCATAATTGAAGTTTGGAAAGCTGAGAATTCCTTGCTTTTCCAAATCTTGCCATTACTAACAAAAAGAATGCCCAGTGGAAAGAGGGAAAGGTAAAAACGGAGAGCTATGTCAAGTTTCCGTCAACCAGAGAAATCCTTCAACATCGAAACGGGCCTTGAGATTTGCTGATGTCCATTCTCCCGAGACACCCGCCACTTGAAGATCGCCTTCTTCACCCACCGGCAATTCCTCGCCCGAACCATCGGACACCACCCGAGCCTCCACACCGGGCAGGATCCGACCAACCGACCCTGCGGCGGTTCCTTTTTGATCATCAGGATTGATATCCTCAGGAGGGTCGGGAAGATTCATCGCCACCACACCTAAACCGGATATCGCAAGACCAGTGAAGGTTTTGGCGGTAAATGAGTTCAAGTCTCCGGCATTACCGAGCGTGAGCGTTCCATCTCCGTCATCCTTGACGGACAAATCTCCCAGCAGGGGGGCCCACAAGCACCAAGTTTGATCCCAAGCCGAATCGAATGACCCTTCCATTTGAATTCGAAAAGCAGGCTCATGCCAGAGATTGGTCTCCATGATACGCATGACGCTAGCGATCAATTCGGGTGTCGGCCAAGAGATCCCTGCAGTCTGAATTTCCTCATCACGGAGAGAGCAACCAGCCAAGTGGAGGCAAGTATCGGAAATAGAATCAACACCTTCCACTTCTTGGACCTTCACTTCGGAACCGGTCAGATTTTTGGCTTTTCCATAAAACTCTTCCCGTGTCCAGATCTTCCCGCCGACCTCAACCAAGAATGGGGCTGAGCGATCTCGCAACAAGGAAGCCTTTATCGCCAAACTCAAAGGTCGCTCCAAGTCCTTCCTTTCTGAGAACGCTTCCCTAGCCAAACGAAACATCGAACGGCGGACACGATCGACAGTGGCTTCCTTCGCGGGAATTGGTTCGCCAACGTGAAAACGAACGGGATAAGGAATCCGTCGAGGCCATTTCCGTAGGAACTTCCCATCGGAAAAGCTAAAGATCGATCCCCACACACCGTCTAAATATGCCGGAACAACGGGTGCTTGTCCTTTTCGAGCGATCAACTCGAAACCCTTCTTAAAACCGAGCAGCGGACCAACCCGAGAAATCCCGCCCTCGGGAAAGATACAAATGGCATCTCCGGAACGCAATATCTCCGAGGATTTGACGATGGCTTCCTTGGCCCGACTCGGAGAAACGGGAATGGCTGAAGTGAGACGAAACACAAAACGAACCAACCAGCTTTCAGCAAGACCGGAGAAGGCGATGAACTGAAGATAACGCGGCAGACTCACTCCAATCATCACCGGATCGGCGTAAGACACGTGATTGCAAAGAATCAACGCCCCCCCTTTTTTCGGAAGGTTCTCCACCCCCTTGACGCTCAATCGGTAAAAAATTCGGGTTAGAGCTCTTGTCGCTATTCTAAAAATTTCCTCGGGCAACAAATACCACACGAAACCGGCGATCAAGACAGCGGGAACAGTCATAACCCAAAGCTCCTCGATCGGATTAAAGTTCCGGTACGACAACAAGGCGTGAATTCCGATAAATGCAACACTCAGCAAATTCGTGAGAAGGTTTGACGCGGCCACGACACGCCCCCGCCTCTCTTCACCCGCCCGATCCTGAAGAAAGGCATTGAGGGGAACGAAAAAGAATGCCCCGCCGACACCGAGTAGAACGCAACACACGTTAAAGCTAGTGCTCATCGGATCCGAAAGGGTCAGGCAAACCAATGCCACCGGAATCCCCAATGCTCCAAGGGGAACGATCCCGAGCTCTACTCTACCCCTGCCCACATAGGCGGAAATCATGCTACCAAGCATAATGCCAACTCCCAATAGCCCGAACCAAAACCCAAAACGTTCGGGATCCCCGACAATGGCAGCCCACTTAACCAAGACAAAAAAGAAGAAACCACCAAAAGCCCAGAACCAAGCGTCTCCAAGTGCTGCCAAAAACAAAGGGCGAGACGACCGAAGTTCACGCAACGCTCCGAAATGGCTCCACAGGATGGGGATTTCGAATGGTTTGACGCTTTTAGGCTCGGTATAAGGCGTAGGTCTGAAGATTAGCCAAGAGAAGAAAGCCAATCCAGCCACCGCAAAGACCACCAATTGCCCGGCATCCCAAGGAGTCCCCTCCTCGCTGAGAGAACCAAAGGCCAAAGCACCGACGTAAATCCCGCCTAGGATTCCCACCATCGTGAGCATTTCCATCCAACCGACAGCCATGCCGAGTTTCTCCGAGCCTACCAATTCCTTGAGGATGCCTTTTTTTCCCGGAGACAACATTGCGGACTGAGTGGCCAGCAAAAAGAAACCCAGTACCGCCAAGTTCAACGACTCCAGACCTATGCCAACGCCGATCACGAGCAACCCCATCACTTGAGCAAGAAGCGCCAGACTGACCACCGACCTCTTCGAATAACGATCCGACAACCACCCGGCCAAAGGGCCAAAAAGCACGAACGGGACGATCAGCATCAAGCCTAGTTGTTGATTCACCCGATCCTTTTCGACTTCGCCGAACAATGCTCCCGCCATCAGGAGCAGCATCGACTTCACTGCATTGTCGTTGAAAGCTCCGATTGTCTGGGCAATCAACAGCCAAACTGCATCCCGCAAACGGTTGCCTGTTTTATTCACGACAAAAGTGATTGGAAAGATTCGCCACCGATGCAATCGTTATCGACATTAAGAAGATCGAGACCGTCTTGAACGGCTATTTCGAACTTTCTGGAGAGTTCAGCGACTTGGACGCGGCCTTTGCCGTTAGCGGATTCAGCAGCAAGATCAATGGGTTCGCCAAAACGGACCAGAGCCCTACGACCTGCGTAAGGTGGAAGAATGGCAGAGCGGAGATCCTCAAGCACTTTCTGTATCGTTTCACCCATACGGTCGAGGGTTGGGTTTTTCTCAAGGTAGGTACCCGGATAGCTAAGCAAGCGAAAGGCCAGCATAGCCTCGGCTGCCAAGGTTCGAGCCTTGAAGTCGGCCAAGGTCGGCTTGTCCGCAATCCTAAGGGCGTGAATCCTGCGACGGATTTTTCGGATGCGATCGACCAAGTCTTCCCCTTCCTTAGCGGACAGCTCGAGCTCCGATTCAAGCTTTTCCATCAACTTGGCAGCAATGTTTCTAAGCTCACCGGCCAAGTCGTCTCCTGCGTCACCATCCAAGGGTTTGGCCAAGCCACTCATCACCTTTTTCAGTGCGAACCAACCGAGACGCTTGACCTCGGAAACATGATCGGACGACACGTCGTAATCTTCGTCCACCTCGGAAGCCAATCGACGAAACAAATCAACAACCCCACCCGCAGCATTGGAAAAGTGAGTAACCTTCAAGCTTACGGGAATAGCAAAAACGGGGTGATCGCCTCCCAAGTCCTTCTGCGCCTTCACGCCAATGAAGGCGGGACCGTCAAGGAAGGGAGTCACCTGGTCGTTGGTTAGGTAAACGTTTCCCTCAGGAAAAATGATTAACCCTCGCTCTCCTTCCTTCAAGATACTTAGGGCTGCTTTCATGGATTTGCGGTCGCTGCCCTCACGATCCACCGAGAAGCATCCCGTTCTCTGCATGCACCAAGCGTTCAGTTTGCTCTGAAGGAAAATGTCATAGGCCGCCATAAAAGAAATGGGCACACCAAGCTGCCTAAAAACCTCGATCATGATTGGCGGATCACTGTGGGTCGGATGATTGGGAAGAAAAAGTAGACGATTGCCCGCATGCTTTCTTGCTTCCCTCACCACATCCGGATTTATGACATCAACCTTTTCGATACGATGCGAGGCCCCTCCCAAATAAAACTTGCGGTTTACCCAACGAAGAAAAGCTTCCGCGACCCGATTGGGCCTAGGCTCGAAAAAGCGATAACTCTTGTCGGAAAAATCAATCATTACGAAAGGTGCATTCTTACCATGCATGACGATTATTCAATGCCCAACTTTCAATTTACATATTGCTTTCACACCGAGCAACTACACGCTCAACCAACATGAAATTTTCATCATACTTTCTCCTCATACTTTTAACGGGTCTGGGCCAACAAGGTCTTAAAGGCCAAAAGCAGCAAAGACCCAACGTACTGTTCCTTTTTGCCGATGACCACGCCTATCAGGCCATATCCGCCTACGGATCCAACAGGAACAGGACTCCGAATATCGATCGCATAGCCAACGAGGGCATGATCTTCCATCGTGCCTTCGTCACCAATTCCATCTGTGCCCCGAGCCGAGCCGTAATCCTTACAGGCAAACACAGTCACCTAAATGGTCAATTGACCAATGGCATGCGTTTCGACGGAGGACAGCAAACCTTTCCGAAACTGCTTCAAAAAGGTGGATACCAGACCGCGATGATCGGAAAATGGCACCTCAAAAGCGACCCCACCGGTTTCGACTTCTGGCAAGTGCTGCAGGGACAGGGTCCCTACTACAACCCCGGAATGAACACCGCCAACGGTGTAAAAAAAATCACCGGATATACAACGGACGTCATCACCGACGTCACTCTCGAATGGCTGAAGAACGGCAGGGACAAGGAAAAACCCTTCTTCATAATGAGCCAACACAAAGCACCTCACAGAAACTGGCAACCCGGCCCCAAGTACCTAAACAAGTACGACGGCGTCGAAATCACCGAACCGGAAACACTTCGTGATGATTATAAGACGCGATCATCCGCCGCCTCCACTCAGGCCATGACGATCCGGAACCATCTCTCGTCGAACGATCTAAAGCTTCGAACTCCTGGGAACCTCACGCCCGAACAAAAGGCAAAGTGGGACGCTGCTTACGGGCCTAAGAACAAGGCGTTCACAGAAGCGAAACTGGAAGGCGAAGCCCTCTTCAAGTGGAAATACCAACGCTACGTAAAGGACTATCTGCGCTGCATCGATTCGGTAGATGAAAACGTTGGGCGACTGCTCGACTACCTCGACAAAAGCGGTCTCGCCGAGAACACTGTCATCATTTATTCATCCGACCAAGGTTGGTACCTTGGCGAGCATGGTTGGTACGACAAGCGCTGGATGTACGAGGAATCCTTCCGTACTCCACTGCTCGTGCGTTGGCCCAAGGTCATCAAACCCGGAAGCAAGAACTACGATTTGGTGCAAAACCTGGATTATGCCCAAACCGCCTTGGACTTGTGCGGCGTCAAGAA
>CALBIN010000499.1 GCA_937893275.1 uncultured Opitutia bacterium
CTCTTTGGGGTATGAACTACCTGATGACGCAGCCGAAGATTCCCATGATCTGTTGCCTCTGCTAAAAGGAAAGAAGGTAAGCCCCCGAACCTCACACGTTCATAATACACGGGCGGATGCTTGGGCCATTCGGGTGGGAGAATGGAATTTGATCGAAGGGAAATCAGGATACCACTCCAGAGTGCACAAGAATTGGGAGACAAAACGCAATTATCCGGCGGATGACAAGGATTCCGTTGAGCTTTATCATTATGCGAAGGACCCAAGCCAACGAGTGAACCTTGCCAAAAAGTTCCCCGAGAAAGTAGCGGAATTGAAGAAGGCGATAAAGGATGCTCGAGATCGGGGTTTTACCGCTCCCCGGTTGGTTGGTTCGCGATAGCCTTGTACTTACTTATTGGTCTGCTGATCCATTGCTTGAAAGACAGGCGTTTGTCAACTTGCGGCTCAAGTTGCTTTGGGTAGGGGGATAGAAATACCCGCTTGTATGGGAAGGTTTCCGCTGCTTGCGGGGAGGGTCGGTCGCTTAGGTCTTGATTTGAGAAATTTGCTTGGTGGCAATCCCGATGGGTCTGTCCAAGGGTACGCCGACACAGGAAAGAAGCGTGGTCAGGAGGTCGCCTTGGTTGCCTTTGACGTCAGTGAGGAAGCGACCGGTCTTGAGAGCTCCGCCGCCTTTGCCGGCCAGAATGAAGGGCAGGTTGTCGCGGCGGTGTTTGTTGCCGTCTTCCAGGCCCGACCCCCACATCATGATACAGTTGTCGAGCAGAGTGCCTTCGCCTTCCTTGAGTGCATGCATCTTCTTGACCATGTATGCGTACTGGTCGACGTTGAATTTGTTGATCTCCGCCACTTTGCGGATCTTTTCCTGATCCTTGCCGTAGTGTGTCTGCGAGTGGTGCTGGTCGGTGAATCCCAACTCGGGGTAGGAAGCGCCGTTCGGACGAGAACCGACGTAAGTGCTGACGCGTGTGGTGTCGGTCTGGAAAGCCAGGATAGTCAGGTCGCACATCACCTGCATGTACTCGCTACGCTTGTCGCCCTCGGGGATCTTGACCTCGATGGGCGCCGAGTCGGTGGCGTGCCGTTTGGAGGGACCTACGCCCGCCTTTTCCAAGGCGGCCTCCTGCTGGCGGTACTCAATCGCGGCGATGCGGCGTTCCACCGAACGCACGCTGTGGAGGTATTCGTCAAGCTTCTGCTGGTCGGTTTTGGCCAAGGTCCTGCGCAAATCCCTCGCTCCGCCGAGGACGCGGTCGAGCATCTGCCGGTCCAACGGGTTGGTCTGGGTGACGCGGCCGTCTTCGCCGCGCTTGCCGAAAAGCCGGTTGAGGACGTTCCGGGGATCGATCTCGGCGGGAACGGGCTGGGTGGGCGAACGGTAGCTGCAGTACGAATAATAGCCCTCGTGCAGGCCTTCCTGGTTTTCCTTCCAGGTTTGTGGCATGGTCGCCAGCTCGAGCGAGGGCAACGAGGTGTGAGCCCCTACGTAATTGGCCATGATCTGGTCGGCTGAGATGGCGATGTTGATGCGGCCGCGCGAGCTGGCATCGGGCAACCTCGCAGTAAGCCAAGTCGAAAGCTCGAGCGCGTGCGGCGCCCCGTTGAAGGGGGAGGTCGGCACACCAGAGATGCCCTTCATCATGAGGCACTGGTCTAATACCGGTTGCAGCGACTTGATGATGGACGGCGGCGAGTTGAGGAAGTTCTCCTGATTCTTCGGCCAGAACTGATCCATGATCACGCCGTGGGGCATGTACATGAAGGCGAGTCGCACAGGTGGTTTGGCAGACTTGGCTCCTGCGGACAAGCCAAGGGAATGCATGAAAGGCAGGGCGAGGGAAAGGCCCGCGCCTTTCAGCCAGGAGCGACGATCGACAAGGGAAAGATTATTAATGGCAGTCATGTTTTGATTCAGTCGTTTGTGTAATCCTTGTTCATCAAGATGATCATTAGATTCTGCGGTGTGTAAACAGGTAACTGGTGATGACCTCGACAATAATCGAACGCACCCGGTACTTGTCCTTGGCGACCTCGGTCAGCAAGCGGTCGACCACGATCTGGTCGTAGCCTTCGAGCTGACGACCGAGGGCGTAGGCCATCAGTCTTTCGGTTAGGTTGCGAGCGAGGTCCGTCTCCCTCCGGGCAAGGAGGCCCTTTAATTCGGCGGGCGAGGAAAAACCTTTGCCGTTGGACAGCTTGCCCGCAGAATCGATGGCGAGTCCCTCGTCGTCCTTTTCGCGCCACCGGCCGATGGCGTCGAAATTCTCCAGACCGAAGCCAATGGGATCAAGCACCTTGTGGCAGTTGCGACAGGTGGCTTCCGATTGGTGCAGCTCGGTCCGTTGGCGCAACGTCAGCCCTTCCACCTCCTTGTGATCCTGCTCCTCCAGTTCAGGAATGTCGGGCGGCGGCGGCGGCACGCGATCGCCCAAGACCTGCTCGAGCACCCAGACCCCGCGCCGCACGGGGCTGGTCCGATTGGGGAAGGAGGTAGCCGCCAGTACGGCCGGCATGCCGAGGATGCCTCCCCGGTTGGGGTTCTCCAGCTTGACCCGGCGCATCTTCGAGCCGCGGACGGATTGCTTCAGTCCGTATACCTTGGCGAGCGGTTCGTTGAGGAAGGTGTAGTCGCTGTCCACGAACCGGGCCACGATTTGATTTTCCCGCACGATGCTCTCAAAGAACAGGCGGGCTTCCTCCATCATCGCCGCGCGGAGGGCAGGCGTCATTTGGGGAAAGGTTTTCGGATCGAACACCTGACCGTCCAACTCGTTCACTCGCAACCATTGCGCTCCGAACCCATCGAACAAGGCACGCGATCGGGCGTCCTTCAACAGCCGCTTCACTTGGGTCTTGAGGACATCGGGTTTGTGGAGTTTGCCCTGATCGGCCAAGGCGGCCAGCTCTGCGTCAGGCGGGGCCGACCACAGGAGGTAGGACATGCGTGAGGCCAACTGGTGGTCATCCAAAAGTACGATTTTCTCCTTCGAATCAGGTTCCCCGGCTGGGGTGATAAAGAGAAACTGCGGGGAGACGAGGACGGCCTTGAGCATCAGGCCCAAGGCCGCGGAATGATTAAGTTCATTGTTCCGGGCGAGATCGTAGACGTCGACGAGGACATCCAATTCCGCCTCGGAGGATGGACGCCGGTAGGCATTCCGGGCAAGGGAACGGGCGACCCTGCGGGCCTCCTTGCGGAGATCGGAACCTTGGGCGGGCGGTTTCCCGAAGAGACGTTTTTGCACGGCGGGCGGCACTTGGCCTTCCTCCGCCACGACCTGCTCGATCACTTGGTTGGCGATGCCGAGGAACAGTTCGGACTGCAGGGGGGAAACCGAGTTGAGGAAGCCCTCGCCGCCGACTTCCTCGGGGAGACTTTCGGCGATGGACTCGTCCACCCCGTAAAGATCGCGTAGGGTGTTGGCGTATTCCGTCTTGGTCAGTCGGCGAATGACAAAAGGTCCGGGATCGCGAGACGCCAAGTACTTGATCTTACCGACCGAATCGATGAATTGACGCCGCTCCTCATCGGACGGGAATTTCGATGCATCCTCCGGCGGCATGTCGTGAACCTTGACGTTCGCCGCGGCCTTCTTCCAGTACAGTGCCGCGGACTCGCCGTTGGGATTCTTGAGCGCCGACTGAAGATTGATCCCCGCCTTGGCCCGACTGCCGTGGCATTTGACGCAGTACTTGTTGACGAAGGGATCCACCTTTCCCTTAAAGACCTTCCGGGCATCGGCACGCAGAGCGGTTTCGTCGGTCAAGTCACCACCGGTTTCCGCCCGGCAAGGGGCGACCAAGAAAAAGACCAACCCTAATCTGCAAAGAATGTCCCTGTGGAAGGTTCGATTGATCTGCTCGGTCATGGTTGAATCTTCAGTGTAACGGCTGGATAAAATGAATAGTGGAAAGAAATCGCCTCACTTGTCGCTGCCTTTGGCCCAAAGCGTTAACCTAAGGTGCGGAATAAATATCGGTAAAATGTATGGTCTCCTCATGATTTAGTTCAATTTTCCCCACCCAGTGAGAAAAGCTTTGTCTGCGTACGCTGATACATGACGCCATGAGCAACAGCAGGGACGGTGAAGCACTTTTCGCCAAGCGGATTCTTGGCCAAGAGCTTGAAGGTTTTATCAGCTGCTACCACCACCACGTCGCCCTCCTTGCTCGTACAGTACAACCGACCGTCAATCCACACGGGAGAGCAGTAATAGTTGCCTCCTACCCGTTCACGCCAATGCCGTTTGCCCGTCGCTGCATCCAGACAGCTGACAATGCCACTGTCGGTCCAGAGAAACAGAAGATCATCCTTTATCAGGCAACTAGGCACAAGCGGTGGCGATTGAGAAACGTTATAAGCCACCTTCGGTTGTTTCACGCCACCCTTTCGCGGGGCCCGTACCGCCACCAGTCGTTGCGCGGACAAACCCGAGCCGTAACTGCCGAACACCAGATCCTGATAGAGTTGCGGCGAGCCCACTACGCGACTGTTCAGGATACCCTTGATTTCCCAGTTAATCTTGCCCGTAGCCAAATCCACACCCGTCATGCCATGGGCCGTGCCTGAAAAGACCAATTCCGGCCCGTCGCCACCGGTTTGCCTGACGCAGGGGGTGCTGTACCCGGCCAGCACCGTACGGCGATCAATTTTCCATCGGGTTTTCCCAGTCATGCGATCGACGGCGATCAAAAAACTTTTCTCGGGAACCATGGACGCATCCCTTGGTAAAAACCGCTTCATTACCTTCGGGTCCATCTGGTCATTGGCCAATATGACCAAACCGTCGGCAATAATCGGAGAACTGGCTGAACCGTGAATCCCCACGTACGGCCCCAAGTCCCGGCGCCACAGTTCCTTGCCCTCGAGATCTAGTGCCAGCATAAGCAGTTGCTTCGGCATCGACCAGACCACCACCACCCCATCAGCATCCACTGTCGGCGTCGCCGAAGCGAAATCGTTGTCCCGATGCATACGGTAACTGGTGTAGGGGAAATCTCGGTGCCAAAGGATCTTTCCATCGGTTGCATTCACGCACACCACCGAACGAATGGATTTCTTCCGATCATTGCAGGTGACAAATAATTTCTCCTTCCAAACCACAGGAGAGCTACTGCCATCACCAGGTAGTTCTATCGTCCAGTTGTATTCCTTGGCAGTCCATTTGACGGGAATCGACTGAGCCCCGCTTATGCCCGAGCCATTGGGGCCACGGAACCGGGTCCATTCATTTTCCTCATCATCGGCATGCGCCGCAAACAGCGGAGCAAATAACAAGGCAAGGAGAGTAGCTTTGATTCGCATCATTTGCCGCCGGCTTTACCCTTCCCCTTGGCAAAGGTCCAACCGTGTCCAGCGGGAATACGCTCGTCGGTTTTCTTAATCTTCGGGATCTTGCCGAGGGGGGGGAGGGTCTTGGCCCAGGCCGCGTGCTTGGCGGAGAGGCGCTTGATCACGTCGGGATGCTTGGCCGAAATATTACGCTCTTCCTTCGGGTCGGCCTTGAGGTCGAACAATTGCCACGGGTCCTTGTCGTATTTCTTGTAGAGGCGCCAGTCCTGCCAACGGACGGCGATCAGGTGGCGGCGCACGGCGTCACCTGGCTCGTTGTTCAACCAGAAAAGATACTCGTGAGGATCTTCCTTTTTTTCACCAGTGAGGTAGGGGATCAAGTTTACCCCATCGCAATGTTTCGGGATGGGAAGACCGGCCACCGAGGCGATGGTGGAATAGAAATCGAAGTTGGCGATCTGCTTGTGGTAATCCTTTCCTTGGGGGATGACGCCGGGCATGGAAAAGATGGTAGGTACGCGTACCCAGCCTTCCTGTTGCGTTCCGTTCCCCTTTCCTCCCCGGTAGGGGGCGGAGGATCCTTCCTCGCCAATGTTCGCTCCGTTGTCACTGGAGAAAATGACGAGGGTGTTCTTGCGCAGACCATGCTTGTTCAAAGCTTTCATGAGCTTGCCCACCTGGTCGTCGACCGAGACGATGGCCCCGGCCAATTTGCTTCGCTTTCCTTTGGCGGTGGTCCGCTCGGTCAGGCTGAGGGGAGCTTCGTCATTCTTGGAATGCACGGCTTCGGGGGACCAGTAAAGAAAGAAGGGCTTGGACTTGTGGCGCTCGATGAAGGTGACGACGTTGTCCCCGTCGTAGTCAGTCAGCCACTGAGTCTTGCCATCCTTGTTTTTGCAGAAGTATTTCGACCCCTTTTTCTTGGGCGGTTTCTGGGCGACTTCCGCGAACCCTACTTGGAGAGGTCCTTGAACTTTCGAGCCAATGTCCCACTTGCCGATCTGACCGGTGACGTATCCGTTCTTGCCCATGAACTTGGCTAGGGTGGGTCGGTCCTCGGGGATGGGCAGTCCGCGTGACATTCCGTATTTTCCGAAGCGCTGGCCGTACTGGCCCATCATCAGGGCGCACCGGCTCGGACAACAGGGTGGGTTGGTGATGTAGGAGGCGGTGAAACGCACGCCTTCCTTGGCCAACCGGTCGACGTGTGGGGTTGGAATGTCTTCGCAGTCATAGCATCCGAGGTCCCCGTAACCCAAGTCGTCGATATAGATGAGCACGATATTGGGCTTGTCCGCGGCTGACAGGGAAGCTGGTAAGAAGAGGCAGGCACCGGCGAGGGCGAGGAGGATGAACATGAAAAAATGACGTGGGTATTTCATGTGGATTAAGGTAATGTTGGATGGAGCGTAATCTGAATAAAGTCGGAGGGATTGTTTATGCGAAACCTTCATGGTCATTTCTTCCCGCGCTTGCGTTCGCCTTGCGCAAGCAACGCCTCAGCGGGGATCAAGCTCATGGCCATGTTTGGGCCTTCCCATCGCAGATTGAGGGCGGGTTTGGAGCCAGGCGACTTGAAATACAAGCGGTAGGGATGAATGCCCGCAGCTAGTTTCACGGTAGAACTGAGCGCGCTTCCATCGTACTTGTAGTCACCGTCCAGTACCAACTTGTTGTGTATCTTGAATATCAAACCACCCGCAGTCTCACAATGAAAGGTCCAGTCCCCCGACTCAGGAATCTTTAGGTATCCGGAAAACAACAAGCCTGCGTTTTTTTCAGCAGGCAGGGGCCCTAGACCGATGTTCTTTTCCAAGGATACTGTCTTCGCGGTCATTTGAAGAAACTCGGGAACCCAGTCCCATTCGCCAAGGTAGGACTTGACCACCACGCCCTGGCTTAAATCAGCTTCGTCAATGTCCAGTCCGGGGACAAATTCACCATCATAGGATTTCTTGGCATGCCGGTTGGGCATTCTAATCCTGAGCACTTCGTCCTTCATTCTCTTTTGCAAGTGAATGAAATATTTC
The DNA here is from genome assembly GCA_937893275.1 of uncultured Opitutia bacterium. Classification (GTDB taxonomy): domain Bacteria; phylum Verrucomicrobiota; class Verrucomicrobiia; order Opitutales; family Seribacteraceae. The sequence continues at coordinate 7,327 of CALBIN010000499.1, forward strand.
GTTGTCCCAGCCAGGTTCTTGGACTCGGGCTCATCATCAATGGTGTTGAAAATGGCAAAGTCGACGGAATGGTCCGTGGCTTTCATTCGCAAACCCTTGTAGCCATCCAAGTATAATCCCTGTTGGTTATTGAATTCGACGTAGACAACGCCTTTCCTCTGCTTGCCTGCCTGATGAAGCGTCGGAATCAGGGAGACTCCATCGGTTCTTGCGGGAGCGAAAACGCCGGCATAATCGCAGAAGGTGGCCATCCAGTCATGAAACTGGGAGGGTTCATTAGATTTTTGCCCCGCCTTTATCCTGGAGGGTCCCCATGCAAAGGTGGGCACGCGCAGGCCCCCTTCTTGGGATGAGCCCTTAGATCCCTTGAGTTTTCCGGCGGATTGAAAGACCGATGGGCTCCACCTTTCTCCTTTGATGTAGGCTTCGCGGTGAGGGCCGTTGTCGGAGGAGAATATGACGATGGTTTCCTTGTCGATCTTAATGTCTTTGAGGGTTTGCAGTAGATCACCGATGCAATGATCAATCCTGGTAATGGAGGTGGCAAACCGTTCCGCCACGTCCGTCAGACCCTTACCCGTGTAATGGGGATCGCGATAATGATCGATGGTTCCCTTTGCCGTATTGATCATTCTGCCAGGTTTCCCCAGCCATTGCAGTCCGCCTTTGATGCCTTTGCCTTCGGGGTAGGCAATGGTCGGCAACTGCAGCGCGGCATGAGGGGTGTCGTACGACAGAAACATGAAGAATGGGCGCTTGGGATTCTCCCTGGCTTCCTCTATAATCAATTGCTTGGCCTTGGCTGTCCATAAATCGGTTGTGTAGCATTTGTCCAAGCCTGCGGAAACTTCTTCCTTGTTTTCCCAGACTTCCTTTTTCTGCTGATGGGATTTATTATCTCCTAGCTCCCAGAAATTAGCCGGGTAATGCTGATGTCCGTCCACATGCCTTACGTAGCCATAGAAATA
>CALBIN010000500.1 GCA_937893275.1 uncultured Opitutia bacterium
CTATTTCGGGTATACCTTTAAGACCAATGCTTGGAGTGGCACGCTTGCATCGTCTTTTTCTTGGAGTAGTTTGCTACCTTTGCAAGGACTTTGGTGAACGGACTGGGTAATAAAGTTTGATCGCAAGTCCGATCGCCTCGTTGAATTATTGAGAACATGGATCTGACCACCGACCCGATTCCCGGCCTCGTCCGGAAAATTGCCGTGCCCGCTAGCATCGGTTTCTTCTTCAATACCATGTACAACGTGGTAGACACCTATTTCGCCAGCTTTGTTTCGACCGAGGCTCTGGCGGCATTGTCGATCTCCTTTCCCGTGTTCTTCATCATTATCGCGATGGGTACGGGAATATCCCAAGGTGGCACGGCCCTAATCGCCAACGCCCTCGGAGAAAAAGATAGCGAGAAGGCTCATCACGTCTGTGTGCAGTGCCTGTCTTTCGGAATCCTCTTTGCCATAGGTCTGACCATTCTTGGATTTATCTTTGCACCGTTCCTCTTCGGCGTGCTGGGGGCAACGGGTGATTACCTTGAGCTGGCTCTGGATTACATGAACGTTATTCTTGCCGGGACCGTGTTCTTTGTTCTGCAGTCGGTCCTGAACTCCTCGCTTAATTCTCAAGGAGACACCAAAAGCTACAGAAACGTATTGATCGCCGGGTTCGTCTTGAATTGCGTGCTCGATCCATGGTTCATGTTCGGTGGTTTGGGAATACCCCCTCTAGGGATTCGTGGGGTCGCCTTGGCGACGGTGGTGATCCAAATATTAGGGACGGTCTACCTGCTTCGCAAGTTGACTGCTACCAAGCTTTGGGAAGGACCCATTTTGTCGAACTTTGTTCCTTCCTCAAGTTACAAGGATATCGCTCATCAGGGAATCCCCGCCAGTTTGAACATGGTCACTGTGGCAGTCGGTATTTTTGTCATCACCTTTTTCATCAGCCAATTCAGTACCGAGGGTGTTGCTGCTTACGGAATTGCCACTCGCATCGAGCAAATCGTTCTGCTCCCGACCATCGGCCTGAATATCGCCGTTCTTTCCCTTACCGGGCAAAACAACGGAGCGAAGAAGTTCGACCGGGTTCGTGAAACTTGGAACACCACCATGAAATATGGCCTGGTGATGATGGTTCTCGGCGGTTTCTTTTGCTTCTTTCTTCCCAAGCCATTGATGACTTTCTTTACCGACGATCCCGTGGTGATCGGACATGGAGTGAACTACCTTCGAATCGCGGCAATCACGCTTTGCTCATACGTCATTTTATTTCAGACGGTTTCCTTGCTCCAAGGGCTGAAAAGGCCTCTTTACGCCATCATTATTGGGGTTTATCGGCAAATCTTGGCTCCTTGCCTAGTTTTCTATCTCTTGGCTTTTCACTTGGGCTTTCAGGAATCCGGAATTTGGTGGGGTATCTTTCTGGTAACTTGGAGCGCGGCCATAATCACCTTTTTCTATGGCAGGTATATTTTGAATCGTATTACCTCCGGCTAAAGTGACTCTCGATATGAATTTTAGCTGACCTGCCAATTCCCTTCTTGCGGCCAGGGCTTTTTTCTCAAAGCTTCTCGGAATCGTGGGTTTTGCCGGAGATATAAAATGTGCTGGGGTCATTACAGGCCTTTTTCTTTTCGTTCTTTCGGCCCCGGCGGTGAAACCACTGGAGGATGTTCAGGAGGCATGGGAGAAAGGCGACTACGCGGTAGTTGTGACGAAAGCTGTCGAGGCTCTAAAGGAGAATGAATGGAAGGAGGATTTGTGGGTTCTGCAGATTCGAGCATTGATGGCCCAAGGGAAATACGAGGATGCCTTGAAGGCAACCGCCGCGGCCTTGGTGAAAGTCTCCCGAGGTGTTCGCGTACGGTTGTTGGCAGAGGAGGTGTTTCGTTACAATGGCGATTCCAAGCGGGCCGACGCCTTCCTCGCGGAAATCAATCAGCTGGCGGGTTCGCGGGCGTGGGCCTATCGCAACGCACCCGATTTAGTGGCCTTGGGGCGAACTGCTCTCAAGCTGGGCGGTGAGCCGAAACTGGTTCTGGACAACCTTTATTCGGGAGCTCGGGAAAGGGACGCCGATTACTTGGGGGTGCCTCTTGCTATTGGTGAACTGGCCTTGTCGAAAAGTGATTTTGCCTTGGCGGGGCGTACCTTTCAAGTGGCTCTTAAGAAAAATCCTGAGAACGCCGAACTGCATTTTGGGGCTGCTCGGGCTTTCGCCCCATCCGACAGGATGGCGATGCTGGAATACCTCCAGGCGGCTCTGTCCATAAACCCGAATCATGCAGCCTCCCTCATCCTGTTGGCGAATCACCTGATCGACGTGGAGGCCTACGCGGAGGCCGAGGAGCAATTGTCCAAGGCTCTCAAGGTGAATCCTCGGCATCCCGAGGCGTGGGCCTGCCGTAGTATTGTCGCCCACCTGCGTGAGGATAAGAAAGCTGAGAAAGTCGCCCGTGACAAGGCTCTCGCTCACTGGAAGGACAATCCGTTGGTTGACTATCTGATCGGGCGAAAGCTTTCGCAGAGGTATCGTTTTGCGGAAGGCGCGGAACATCAGCGCTTGGCGCTGGCCTTTGACGGTGATTTCCAACCGGCCAAGATTCAGCTCGCTCAGGATTTGTTGCGGCTCGGCCGGGACGAGGAGGGCTGGAAGTTGACTGAGGAAGCCCACGCTGCCGACGGCTACGACGTGACGACCTTCAATTTGGTGAACCTCAAGGACACACTCGACAAATTCGAGACATTGAAGACTGACAAGTTCGTCCTCCGTATGGCTCGTCATGAGGCCGCTGTCTATGGTGCTCGGGCTCTACGTTTGCTGAATCGAGCGCACCAGACTTTGACTGTGAAATATGGTCTCAAACTGGAAAAGCCCACCGTGGTGGAGATCTTCGACAAGCAAAAGGATTTTGGTGTGCGTACCTTTGGGATGCCTGAAAACCCGGGCTTTCTCGGGGTCTGCTTTGGCTGCGTCATCACGGCTAACAGCCCTGCCACTCAAATGCCCTTCCCGGCTAATTGGGAAGCCGTACTCTGGCATGAGTTCTGCCACACCGTGACGCTTGCTCTGACGAAGAATAAAATGCCGCGTTGGCTGAGCGAGGGCATTAGCGTTTACGAGGAACGCCAAGCAAGTTCAACATGGGGGCAGCGGATGAACCCGGATTTTCGGGAGATGATCCTGGAGGGAGGACTTACCCCCGTCGGCAAGCTCAGTGGCGCCTTTCTTTCTCCACCCACGCCCGAGCACTTGCAGTTCGCCTATTACCAGTCATCCCTTGTGGTCGAACATATCGTTGAGCGCTTCGGTCATGAGGCGATTCGGGCGATCTTGGAGAAGCTCGCTCAAGGGGTGAAAATAAACGTGGCCATCGCTCAGGCGGTCGAGCCGATCGAGGAGCTGGAGGTTGCTTTCGCTACCTATGCCCGCGCTCGGGCGGAGGCGCTCGGACCAAAGCTGGACTGGGGCAAGCCCGTGTCCGGCGACAACAAGGACGACCGGAACGGAACGGCAAAGGAGTCCCCCAACTTTTACGTACTAAGCAGAGAGGCTCGACATCTTGCCAAGGATCGCAAGTGGGAAGAGGTGAAGGCACCTTGTCGTGAACTGATCAAGCTTTTCCCTGAGCACAACGAAAGGGGAAGAAATCCTTATGCCTTGTTGGCCAAGGCTCATCGAGAGCTGAAGGAATTTCCTGAGGAAAGAAAGACCTTGGAAACCTTGGCGGGAATAAGTGGCGATGCTTACGAGGCCTTTGTTCGCCTCATCGAACTTGGGGCAGAAGCTGGGGACTGGGAAGCCGTTCAACGGAACGCCGAGCGAGCTCTCGCGGTGAACCCGCTTCTGCCGCGACCCCACCGTCAACTTGCTTTGGCCGCTGAGGCCAAGGATCAGGCTGAACCCGCGATCGAGTCTTGGCTCACCTTGCTGGAATTGGAACCGGAGGATCCCGCCGAGGCCCACTTCCACTTGGCACGCTTGCTTCGAGAACACGAGAAACTGGAGGCCAAGCGGCAACTGCTTATGGCCTTGGAGGAAGCTCCCCGGTTTCGTGAGGCCCATCGCCTACTACTTGACTGGAACGATGAAAAGCAAGAAGAGTAGTAAAACTTTGTTTGCCTCGCTCGCGGGCATGGGAATCCTGATCGCGGTCGCTGTGGCTTGGGCGCAACGTTACCCCGTGCCACCTTCGATCGATCGTCGAGGCGTGCCCGAGTGGGAACTCGACAACGAGATGCCGCGCGACGTGTTCACCTTCGTGCGGATTCGCTACGGCAGCTACAACGGGCGGGGAGGGAAGTGGGCCACGGATTATCCAGATGCCGAGCTCAACTTGTCTTACCGTCTGCAGGAAATGACTTCCCTTAAGGTGCATCCAGAGGGCAAGGTGATCGAGTTGACCGATCCGGAACTGTTCGATTACCCGTTCATCTACATTATCGAGCCGGGTGACTTGTGGTTTTCCGAGGAAGAGGTGAAGGCACTCCGGAAGTACCTTCTCAACGGTGGATTCCTGATGGTGGACGACTTCTGGGGAGGGGATGAGTACGACAACTTTGCCTTTGAGATGAAGCGGGTCTTTCCCGACCGAAAACCCAAGGAATTGCCCCTTGAGCATCCTGTCTTCCATTCCGTTTTCGACCTCAAGGAAAAACCGCAGCTTCCCAGCATCGGGCAAGCTATGAACGGCATGAATTTCGAGTGGCGTCCCGGACCCGACGACGGAAGTGAAGTACATTATCAAGGCATCTTTGACGATAAGGAACGGATGATGGTCATGATTTGCCACAACACCGACCTCGGGGACGGTTGGGAGCGAGAGGGCGAGAACCAGTATTACTTTCGAAATTTCTCCGAACCAAAAGCCTATCCAATGGGCATCAACATAATCTTCTACGCGATGACGCATTGATGAAAACCAAGACCTCAACCGAATCCAGAACCGTAAAGCAGCTCGTCGAGGGCTATCAGCAGATCAAGACTGAACTGGGCAAGACCATCGTCGGTCAGAGCGAGGTCATCGAGCAAATCCTCATCTCACTCTTCGCGGGCGGTCATTGCCTCATTACGGGGGCGCCCGGGTTGGCCAAGACCTTGCTGGTGAAGTCGATTTCACACATCCTGAAACTGGAGTTTTCTAGAGTCCAGTTCACACCCGACCTGATGCCTGCTGACATCACGGGGACGGAGGTGCTGAGCGAAACGGCGAAGGGTCGGCAACTCACCTTCGTGCCGGGGCCCGTCTTCGCCAACATGCTTCTGGCCGACGAGATCAACCGCACGCCTCCGAAAACTCAGGCCGCCCTACTGGAAGCCATGCAGGAGCATCAGGTGACTGCTGCGGGGAAGCGTCACCCGTTGCCCGAGCCCTTCTTCGTGCTCGCGACCCAGAATCCGATCGAGATGGAGGGCACTTATCCGTTGCCCGAGGCTCAGCTCGACCGCTTTATGTTCAACGTGGTCATCGACTACTTGCCCGAGGACGACGAGGTGGAGGTGGTCCGGCAAACCACCGCCGAGCCGACCAAACCAGGCAAACCTCTCTTTAGTGCCGCGACCATGATTCGTTTCATCCGGCTCGTCCGGAAGATGCCCGTGGCTGAAGATATTACCCGTTATGCGGTGCGTCTCGCGGCCGCCAGTCGACCCCATCAGGATGGATCGCTCGAGTACGTGAATGAGTGGGTCAACTGGGGTGCGGGACTGAGGGCTGCCCAGTTCCTTGTGCTCGGGGCCAAGGCTCGAGCCCTTCTGCTTGGCAACACCCACGTCACGGTGGAAGATGTCCAGGCTCTCTCTCAACCTGTTCTCCGTCACCGCATCCTAGTCAACTACAGGGCGGAAGCCGAAGGCATTACTACTGAAAAGGTGATCGAGCACCTATTGGAGAGCATCTCTCCCGTAATCAAATAATGCCTCCATCGGTCCAATCTACCCCCAGGCGCACCGAGTTTATCGATACGCGCACCCTCATGCAGATTCGCAGCTTGGAATTGCGGTCTCAAGTGGTGGTGCAGGGCTTTTGGAACGGGATTCATCGGAGTCCTTATCACGGGTTTTCCGCCGAGTTCACGGAGTACAGGCAGTATGTGCCCGGCGACGATACGCGCTACCTCGATTGGCGTTTGCTCGCCCGCAGCGATCGGTCCTACATCAAGAAGTTCGAGGACGAGACGAATCTTCGCTGTCACCTATTGCTCGACCAAAGCCGCTCCATGACGTTCGGCTCCCTCGACTGGACCAAGGCTGACTATGCCCATACCCTCGCAGCGACCTTGGCCTATTTTCTCTTCCAGCAGGGAGACGCCGTGGGCTTGCTCAGCTTCGACGAGAATATTCGTGACTATCTTCCCGCTCGAAATCGACCGGGCCACTTGCGGCAACTCATGCTTTCGCTGGAGAAGCCGGCGGCGGGAAAGGCGACCGATCTGTCCAAGCCGCTTCGTCGGATCGTCGAGTTGGTCAACAAGCGTGGCCTCATTGTGCTCGTTTCCGATCTGCTTATTCCACTTGATGAATTGGAACGGCAACTTGGCCGGTTGACCGCCACAGGTCACGAGGTGGTCGTCTTTCGAGTGCTGGATCCTCAGGAGGTGAATTTCGATTTCAACGAAGCTCTCCTTTTTCATGATGCGGAGACGGCGGCCGATTTCTTTATTGATCCCGCTGCCGCCCGCCGCAAGTACCTCGGCAGGTTTGAGGAGCACGAAGGTTCCTTGCGCTCCATCTGCAACAAGCTCGGTGCGGAATTTCTTTCTGTCACCACCGATCAACCTCTGGATCGTGTGTTGTCCGACTTCCTCCGACAGCGTCGGCGTCGAGGCAAGAGCATCCGCCGCCACGCGAACCGATGAGTTTTCTCACGCCATTGTTCCTACTAGGCGGTCTGGCCATCGCCGGCCCCATCCTCTTTCACCTCATCAAGCGCAATACGCGCGAGCGCTTCACCTTCAGTTCGCTCATGTTCCTCCGCCCTGAACCGCCTCGGCTAAGCAGAAAGAGCCGGCTCGAGGACATTCTCCTCCTGTTGGCCCGCTGCGCTCTTCTGGCTTTGCTGGCCTTCGCTTTTGCCAGACCATTCTTCAAGGAACTCGTTAGCCCCTACCAAGATCCCAATGCCAGCCGGCGCACTGTCCTGTTGATCGACGTCAGCGCAAGCATGCAACGGAACGGGCTCTGGGCCAAGGCCATGGCCCAGGCCGAGACCGTGATCGAGACAACCAAATCGGATGGCAGTCTCGCCATCCTGGCTTTCGGCGATGAGACCAAGGCCTTGCTCCGCTTCGATCAATGGAACGACCTGCCCGAGGAAAAACGACTGGCCGTCGCTCGGGAAACCTTGGGCAAACTCCAGCCCGGTTGGGGTGGCACGCACCTTGGCAACGCTATCCTGACTGCGGCTGAATTACTCGATGAAACCGCTGCCGGGGCTCGTAAGCGGATCGTAGTCCTGAGCGACTGGCAAGAAGGGAGCCGGCTGGATGGCCTGCAAGGTCACGAATGGCCCGAGGGCATGGAGCTTACGATGGAACGGTTGTCACCTGGTGTTGCCGGCAACGCGGGTCTGCACCTCGCACCCGTCCGGGAAATGGACGATGACGGTACGGTGCCCCTGCGCGTTCGTGTC
>CALBIN010000501.1 GCA_937893275.1 uncultured Opitutia bacterium
TTGCTTACCTTACAGCAACTCGGGTCGAACTTATAAGAAGTTTTTCACTTTCAAGCCTGATACAAAAGACTGAAAGCTTGAACCCCAAAAGCTCTGCACCTTAGGAAGTCAAGAGTCCAAGAACTTCCTCCACGATGCTTTCCACCTTGGCGAGCCTGCCTACTCCTTCGTAGCCGCACGCCAGTTCACCTTCTTCGGGATCGATGAAGCGGACTCCGCGACCAACCAAAACTCGGAGATTTTCGCGGGTTGCGGGATGTTCGTACATCTTGCCGTTCATGGCGGGAGCCAGTACGACCTTTGCTCGAGTTGCGAGATGAATGGATGAAAGGGCATCGGGAGCCAAGCCGTTGGCGAATTGGGCGATCAGATCGGCCGTCGCGGGTGCCACCAAGAGCAGGTCGGCCTTGTCGGCGAGTTCGATGTGACCGGGTTGCCAACCATCGCCTTCCTTCCAGAGGTCGGTTACCACGGGGTTGCGAGAAAGAGTTTGCAGGGTAATCGAACCGATGAATTCCTTGGCGGCTCGCGTCATCACGACGAAGACATCCGCTCCGAGGCGTCGCAGCTCACTCGTTAGGTCCGCAGCCTTGTAGGCGGCGATTGAACCGGACACCCCTAGTACTATGGTTTTGCCGGCTAGGGCGTTGCTATCTGTGGAAGATTCACTCATTCGCAAAGAATACAGCATAAGAAGTAAGGGATTTCTCGCAACGACCATTTCCTAGCCGGCTTTCCCCTTTTCATCGGATGTGTTTTAAGATAGTAGTGAAGACCTTTGATATGCAGACGCCTCCCATAACCAAATATCGCCCATGGGGAACGATCGACCTGCCTGACCGTCAATGGCCGGGCAAGGTGATTGATCGGGTGCCCATTTGGTGCAGCGTGGACCTGCGAGACGGTAACCAAGCCCTACCCATTCCCATGGGAGTGGAACAGAAGCTGGAACTTTTCGATCTGCTGGCAAAAATCGGCTTCAAGGAAATCGAGGTCGGTTTCCCATCGGCCGCACAGACTGAATTCGACTTTGCGCGCAAGCTCATCGACGAGGACCGTGTGCCCGAAGGCGTTTCCCTTCAAGTGCTCACCCAAGCTCGCGAACATCTTATTCGACGCACTTTCGAGAGCTTGAAAGGGGCGAAAAAGGCCATCGTACACGTATACAATTCCACCTCTCCGCTCCAAAGGCGAGTAACCTTCGGTATGTCGAAGGAACAAATCAAGCAGATCGCGGTGGACGGCGTAAAGCTCGTTCGCGACTTGCTCCCGGAACTGGACGGTACCGAGGTGAGGCTGGAGTACTCTCCCGAAAGTTTTTCCGATACCGAGGTGGACTACTCTCTCGAGGTTTGCGAAGCGGTCATGGAAGCATGGGAACCGTCCGAAGAAAATCCCATCATCCTGAACCTCCCTGCGACCGTCGAACTGTTCACGCCAAACGTGCATGCCGACCAAATCGAATGGTTTTGCCGGAACCTGAAGGAGCGAAACAAGGCGCTGATCAGTCTTCACACCCACAACGACCGTGGAACCGGAACCGCCGCAACCGAACTTGGACTGTTGGCTGGAGCTGATCGTGTCGAAGGCACGCTGTTCGGCAACGGGGAGCGCACGGGCAATCTGGACATCGTCACGGTGGCTCTCAATATGTACGCTCAAGGTCTCCATCCCGGCTTGGACTTCAGCGATTTGGACGGTATCCGCGAAACTTACGAGCGAACCACGGGCATGACCGTACATGAGCGGCATCCTTATGGAGGAGACCTTGTCTTTACCGCTTTCTCCGGATCCCATCAGGACGCCATCAAAAAAGGTATGGACCTACGATCCGAAGAAGGAGATACCGACGACAATCTCTGGCAGGTTCCCTACCTTTCCATTGACCCTCGCGATCTTGGTCGCAGCTACGAAGCCATCATTCGAATAAACAGCCAAAGCGGAAAAGGCGGCGTTGCCTACGTACTATCACGTGAATTTGGCCTCGAACTACCCAAGCCCATGCACCCCGAAGTGGGCATATTGGTGAACGAGAAAGCCGACTCCGAGTCTCGTGAACTTGCCGCCCAAGAAATCTACGAAACTTTCAAGGCCGAATTTCTTGAAAAGAATGATCCCTTGCGCCTCCTCTCCTACGAAACGAACAAGATTTCCGGTGAAGGAGATGAGATCGCCTGTTTCGCCAAAATAGAGATCGAACGCGAAGCTCGGCAAATAGAAGGTCAAGGCAACGGCCCGATCAACGCTTTCGTAAATGCCTTGGAAAATGAGGACCTCAAGGATTTTAAGCTGACCGACTACCGCCAACACTCCATCGGTGGTGGTTCCGCCACCGAGTCGGCTGCATTCGTACAGTTGCTGACTAAGTCAGGACGAGTAGCCTATGGTTGCGGAATCGACTCCAGTATCGAGAAGAGCGGCATAATGGCCTTGGTCAGCGCTTTTAACCGTACGAGAAGCTAATCAGTTCTTCCCTGAACGGGAGTCGCCTTCCAATTATTCATGAGTGTGAACGAAATGCAGTTGCCCTTGGTCTTATGGACTGCAGGTTAACACTTACAACGATCATGGGCCCTCCTCCAATTAATTCACTTCGCAATTCCCTTACCTTCAAGCTAGTGGTCATAGCCGTTCTTGTGGTGGGTTTGCTCATGCTTACGATCCCCCTCTTTTTGATCATTGAGGAACGAGAGGATCGGCGAGAAAGCGTCACTCGCGAAATCAGCGCCAAGTGGGGACTTGACC
>CALBIN010000502.1 GCA_937893275.1 uncultured Opitutia bacterium
CTCATGAACCTAGGCGGTGGACCTCGGCTCAAGCCATCCACACCCAAGGGAGTTCCCTATTTTATTCACGACTACTTCGGCCCCGGCAAGCACGCCAAAGTAATTAGTTCTCGAGCCAAAGACTTGCTTGACGACGGCAACAAGTATTTCAAGGAAAACGGTCTAACTGGTGACGAATCCCTCGCGACGAGAGTAAGTGGCATAGACTTTCCGGAACTCCTAAGCCCCGTGGACGACCTTCCGCCCTGTACCGTCATCACGCGCATCGACTCAACTGGCGACCGCCTCTTGGTTCGAGGCACTACCCACGACAACGGCGTCGTAAAAACCATTTCCGTGAACGGTAAATCCGCCAGCATTCTCAGCCAAGTCCACGGCGTCGCCGACTGGAGCATCGAACTACCCAAGTCCAAGAGCATCACCGCCACCGCCACCGACGCAACCGGCAACCGAGAATTAAACCCGCACAAAATCTAGTCCACCGACGTGCGACTGCTTCCAACTCCTTCTCATTCTCTTTGCCGCACTGATCAAAATACATTGACTGAGTCATGCCGATAAACAATTCTCTAACTAGAAAAACTTCACTTAATATTTCGATTTAAACGCATTGAGAAGATGAAAGGACCGACTATCTCTCGCCGTCGCCTGCTACAAGGAGGCGGAATAGGTGCTGTGAATTTGACGGTTCCGGGTTTGGTTTTCGGTAGTGACAAGACGGACGCTTCCGGCAACGCCGTGGCTTCCAAGAAATCTTGTATATTTGTTCTCCTCTGTGGAGGACCCAGTCATGTCGACACTTGGGACATGAAGCCCAACGCTCCTTCCGAATACCGAGGACCATACAAGCCCATTCGCACTAAGGTGCCGGGTATGCAACTCAACGAGATGCACACCAAGCTTGCAGGGATCACCAACGAATTCTGCTTAATTCGTTCCGTTACACATCCCGGTGGCATCAGCAACCACTTCGACGCCATGCACAACCTCCTCAGCGGGCAGTCGGAGAAGAGAATTCAGCAGGGCGTACCCGATGATTCGCCCTACGTCGGCTCGGTCGTGGCCAAGCACCTTCCCAGTAAACGCAACCTAGTTTCCAACGCCTGGCTGATCAAGTGCGTGGGCCGTCCCGTCTTCTGTGCCCCTAACATTTCCTCAGGTGGATACCTCGGATCTCCTTATGCTCCCGTGTTCGTAGGCTCGGCCGATAACCATCCGGCAATGCCCGGCTTCAAGCCCCCGCAAATTTATGAGACAACCGACCCCACCCGTCTAGGCAACCGGAAAGGCCTGCTCGACGGGATTGATCCCGACTCCTTGAACGACCCGAGCGTAAAGGACTGGCAAAGGTTACGCGAGATGGCGTTCGACGGAATGACTCGCCAAGAAGGTCGGAAAGCCTTTGAGCTTCATCGCGAACCCACGAAAATCCGTGAACTGTACGGCATGAACCCCCTTGGGCAGAATCTTCTGCTCGCTCGTCGCATGGTGGAATCCGGTGTTCGTTTCGTAACCGTCAACGGTTGGACCGGACAGGCGCCTCACGATAAAAAAGGTCCACCCAGCTCGAGCTGGGACATGCATGGCGGAAATATGGGCATGGGAAATGCCTTTGGAAACGGTTCCTATGGCATGGGTTTTTGCCTGCCGCGCCTGGATCAAGCCTTGTACGGTTTATTCACCGACCTTAAGGCGACCGGCATGATGGACGATACCCTCGTCGTGGTGATGGGAGAATTTGGTCGCACGCCCAAAGTTCTCACCCAACAACCTCCGGGTCGTCAACATTGGCCGAAATGTTTCTCAGCCATTCTCGCAGGTTGCGGTATTCGCGGCGGTGCAGTCTACGGTAAGTCGGACAAGATCGGGGCCGCGCCCGAGAGCGACCCGGTTCATCCTCAAGACATCCATGCCACCGTCCTGCACGCAATGGGCATACCCTTGAACTTGGCGGCCGACAATTCCGGAGTCTCCCGACCCCTTACTTCCGGTAAGCCAGTTCTCGAGATCTTCGGGTAACATATCGAAGCGGACTTCGTTATTTCCGCTTCGAAATTCATTTGGGCTTTTTTGTTCTGCTAGTTGCTTTGGCCAAAATTTCCAAATAAAAAGACTCCAGTTGTTCCGCTTCGACGACATTAATGCATTTCCCGATTTCAGCCACATGGATCACTTTTGCCTCTTCGGCAGTCGGGCCGAATTTGCAGTCGAAATCCCAAAAATCAAATCCGTCCGGAAGCTCTTTTCTTCGCTCTCTCTTTAGGTATTTTTTAACATCACCTCTCACTGCATCCACAAGCCTGGGGTATTTGATTTTTGGGTGTACGAGAGTGAATGTCTTTTTCATAGTTTTAAATTTGGGCTTTTGAAAAGGTTAGTGCGTGTTCTTAAGCAGTTTCTCTTCCACTGGAACAGGCCAAAAGATAGGGATCCGTTCACTTAATTATTACTCAAGAATACAGTTAGATGCGATTGTTTTCGTAATAATTCAAGAAGAGAAATCAGCTTATTTCGATTGACTCGATCCCCACAGAAGCGAGTTTCCTAGCATGAAAAATAACTCCGATTCAATTAGGGCAGGAATGAAGGCGTTGTGCCTCTGTGCAATAAGTTCGATTTCACTCGCATCGTCAGCTAACGTCGCCGAGGAGGCATCTCAACCGGACCCCAAGGTATTTGAGGCCATCGGCATGATGTTCGCTCAAGGTTCAGGACTTTCACGCATGGAGTTTTCGGACAAGGAAATCGATTTGATTATTTCCGGAATTGTAAAAGGAATGAAGCTGAAGGAAGTTCCACCCGAAGTCGAAAGTCTCCAACCCAAAATAGAAGCAATTATGCGAGTAAAAATGGATATTGCTCGCAAGGCCAAACAATCGGCAGGAGCAAAGGCGTCGACTGGAAACAAAGTTAAGGGAAAACAATTCCTTGCCGACCTACAAAAAAAGGAAGGCGTTTTGAAAGATCCTTCCGGATTCCTTTACGAAATCTTAAAAGAAGGGACAGGTCCTAATCCCACAATGAACGACACGGTGCGACTGCACTACCACGGCACCTTGATCGATGGCACTGTCTTTGACAGTTCCGTAGAACGACAGCAACCTGCAAGCTTTCCCATGCGGGGCGTAATCAAGGGATTCTCCGGTGGACTCACAAAGGTAAAAGTCGGCGGCAAGGTTCGCATTTACATCCCTAGCGAACTGGGATACGGCGACAACCCGCGACCCGGCGGCAAGATCAAGCCAGGGGATACGTTGATTTTCGAGTGCGAATTACTTGAAATCATGTGACACTCCGGTTGCGTTGCATTCACTGATTATTTTACCAACGGGGAGAATGTCTTCGTCGGTCATCAAGGAGACCGGTCAATCGTCAGAAGAGCACTATTGATAAGACTCATCGCGGACCCGAAACGTTCGTCGACGTAATAGATCGCCCATTCCTCCTCATTCTCTTCGGTCATTTCCTTTACCGGGTAACCCACAAGTTCAAGGAGCTGAAAAGCCAGCGGGTCGAAATTGTCCACTTCGACTTGATAAACCAGGGACGGTTGATCTTTTAATTTTTTGGATGAGTCGTCAGTCTGATTGATCTCGATCATCACACGGTAAGGCATGGATGAATTCGTCTCACCGGGAAGAATGTAGTCGGCCGGATCAAAGGAACCATTCCGGGTTGCCCCTGAGACCGCGTCAACGGTCTCGTTTAGATCAACCCCCTTTTTCTCAGCTTCCGCCTTGGCCTGCTCCCACCCTTTGACCTTGAAGGCCCAGTAGGGAAGCATTTCCTTCGCATCCGTCGTTTCGGATGAATAAAGCGTTTTGATATGGTAGAATGATTGATTCTCGAGCCACACCGCCAGACGGGGCGGATTTTCCAGAGAATAAGTGGAACCGGTTCGGATATCCAAGGACAGTTTGTAAGAAGGCGAGGGGGCGTAGTCGTACTTCATACCATCGTCGGTCATCTCGAAGCGGTCGAGAGCAGGACCCAAATTGCCGCTCAATCCGAGAACCGCTTTGATGGGACTTGGTTGAAAATAAAAAAGGGCTCCCAAGGCAATCGTAATCGCTGACACCAACCATACCATCCGATTCTTCAAATACTTCTTGAGGGGAACAAAATTGTTCGCGACGTGCAACCCGATCACCGCAATGAAGATAAAGCCGGTCAGGGCATGCAAGCCGATTACTTGAATCGAAAAGGGTTGAGCGAAAGCCCAGACCCCCGAACCGGCCATCACTGCAAAAAGCAGGAGGTTGAACAGAGATACTAAACGGCGTTTTTTCAAACCAAGGATCAGGCTTTGACCGGAATGATCGCTCCGTGCTTTTTCAACAAAGCATGAACCTCCGCCAAAGGGACTTCCAACGGAGTCGTATTTCCTTGAACCGCCAAGGTCGCCGCCACGGCGGCCGCCTGCCCCATTCCCATGCAGGAAGCTTGCACCCGCAAACCCGAATTGGCCAAGCGATCACTGCTCACGCAACGCCCAGCCACAATCAGGTTTCGACTACCCTTGGGGATCAAGGCTCTTAGTGGTATGGACGGAACGATTCCCCGCTTGAGCGGCTTGGGCCTTACTCCGGTTTTGGTATGCAAGTCCACAGGATAAAAGGCATTGGAAACGGCATCGTCAAAAAGCTTGCCTGTAGTGTAGTCCTGTACGGTGATCAAGGTTTCGCCCTTGATTCGGTAGCTTTCCCGAAACCCCGTCTCGGGTTGCAAATGCATCAAGCGTTTCTTGTCCTTGCGGACTTTTGCCAGAATCGACTTCCGACCGGTCAGGTTGGCTAGCGTAGCAGTGCGCGAATTGGTCGAATCTGCCCCATGTACGTACAATCGGTGCAGTTGTTTGCTCGCCGGGTTATGCGAGCTACCCAGTTGATAGAGATACGATCCCGGTTGCCTTTCCTTCTCCCGCAGGCGCTCGAAACCGAGCATGCCGACAACCTCCGCTCCGCCCGTACAGTCTATGATCTGTTTGCACTTCACACGCCTTCTCGTTCCGAACCCGATACAGTCGACTTGCCAACCAGCATCCGTCTTGACGACCGCTTCGGGAAACTCGTAATAGGCGATTTCCACATCAGCTTCCCGGCATTTCTCTTCCGCCAAAAGGGCATAAACGAACTGATTGACGTGCACCTGGTTCATCCAGTGAGAGCGTGGGACCTTGGCGAAGTTTGGAAACCTTCCGCCATCCAGCTCAACGCTCTCCTTGACCAGTTCCCAACCGATTCCGGCAATCACCTGCTCCCCCCAGGCATCGAACAAGCCGGGAAAGGCAACCCCACCAGTCGTAGTCGCCCCGCCCAGTTGGAAGTTCCTCTCGACCAATAGAGTCCTGGCTCCTGCCCTACCCGCTTGAATCGCGGCAATGGTTCCTGCCGTTCCGCCACCGACCACAAGCACGTCGACTTCATTCGCAACCACGGGCTTGTTGGTCCCCTCATTCGTTTCCGCCACCGCTACTGATGAACTTGAAGAAACAGCAAGGCCAACCCCTGCTGCGCCCAGCACACTGCTTTGTAAGAAATTCCTGCGGTCGGCTATCGCTCTTTTTTTATCTGCCATAAGGGTAGCATGATTGAAGAAGAGATTTTCTTTGCAAGTGAGAAACACTCCAAAAGAAGTTTGCCCCATTAGGCATTAACTACTTCCGTTTGCTTTTGTTTTGAGGAAGTAAATCCATGCCTTTCATAAGGCTGAAGTCTTTGACGGTATCAATTGACGCAAAAGGTTAGGGATTGTCGATACAGCGAGTTTACGCATATCTTGCTTATGTGTTACAATTTGATTTCATCAGTCAAAATGAGGACCGCTAAACACACCATATTTTTTTTCCAAGGTCTTCTTGCCTTTGCTCTGCATGGCATTGCTGAAGATGTGTTTCACCAGTGGACGGACCACAAAGGGAGAACCATAACGGCTAGATTCGTCAAGACCGACGACAATGCGGTCACGGTCAGGCTTCAGGGAACACAATCAATGATTCGATCGACGGATCTTAGTCCGCAGTCGCAGGCTAAACTTCGTACGATTCTTTTCATCGGGACACCCGATGAGGTCCTCCTGTCCTTGCGTGCTGGACAGGGTTCAAAAAAGGAAGAACTAAACGACTTTCTCGACTGGACAGATAAAAAAGGCCGCGCCATTCGGGCAAGAATAGTCAAGTTCGTGGGGGACAACCTGACGGTCGAACTGGAAGGAGCCACACACGAGCTACCCCTTGCCCAGTTGAATGCAGAAAGTCAAAAACTGGCTAAGTCTCTTGCCGAAGAATCCAGCAGACCAGGACCACAGGCGGTGGTCGGAAAAGACGAACCGCAGGAATGGAAGGATGTGAACGGCAGAGCCATTCGTGCCCGCTTCATAAAGCTCATGAGTGAAACCCTCACCATCGAGATGAATGGCCAACCCTTCGATCTTCCAATCGCCAGTCTAAGCCCCGATTCCCAAGCATTGGCCAGACAACTCGCCAGCAATGTAAAACCGCCGTCCGACAAGACCCCACAGGAAAAGTCCGTGGACGTGCAAATCGCCAAGGCGATGGAAAACGGCCCTCCCGACCAAGCGGAAATAACTCTAGCACTGAACCAAGCCGTGGAATACTTTCAGACTTTGGCCGCCAAGGACGAGGAAGGATTGTTCTACCCGCCCATACGCAGGCGCAAGGTCATCGGCTACTCCGACAAGAAAGTGATGTACCGCAAAATCGTCGTGCAGATTCCCGTTCACGAATGGACAACGATAACCAAAGAAGTCGTTCGTAATGTGAAGGTGGGTGATTCGGGTGCCGTCACCGTGAAGAAAAAGGTGAAAGTGCCGGTTCGGGTACGCGGTAAACAAACTGGCACGAGGCCCCAAAACCGGCTCGTCCGCGATAAAAATGGCACGATCGAAAAAATCCACAAAGTGGCGAAGTACGGCCCGGGCGGTACGGTTGAATGGAAGTCGGGGCAATTTGGACAAAACGCCTTGGTTATTTATGCCCTCATCAAGTCGGGTGTAGATCCATTCGACGAACTGATCTCCCGCCCCTTGGAGACCTTCAGTTACCTCTACAACACCTTTGGTCTTCCAGACTCAACCTGGGACCTTGCTTGGTCCATTTGCGCCTTCGCAAACTCCGGACTGGAAGAGCATCACGAACTCGCCTCTCAAATGGCCGCCAAGTTGGCGGGTGCGCAGATGAAGTCAAGACAAGCCGCCGGATTATGGGGCCCCGTGGGGTTGGACACCGAATTGCTCGGGGCCATTCTTTCGGCGAATGCCGATACTAGCGCCGAATACCTGCGTTTCAAAGAAAAGTTCGATGAGAAAAAGAAGGAGTACGACGAGAACAAGATGAAGGAAGCCCTCGAACTCATTCGCCGAACGAACAACCTCAAGGACCGCTACACCATGATGGCGAAAGACAGCAGTGTCTATTTCAGGGTGATTTTGAAAGACGAGGGGTTCTCGGAAACCGCCGGCCAAGTTTTCAACCTCATCGCCTTCCCGCTCTATCTCTACAACCAAACCACAGTGGACTTGGAAACTACTGCATTGGTCCTGCATGCCTTGAGCGTCGCTTCAACGAAGGGCGTCCTACCAGAGGAAACGACAACCCTTCGCCTCAAGGGAAGCGACCAAACCTTGGGAAAATCTCGTACCCTTCCCCAAGTCCTCGCGAGCGCGGCGAACGCAATAGCCAGGGGCCAATTCAAGGACGGAAGCTTCCACCAATTGAACTTCCACCAACCCGTCAATGATTTCGACAAAAGTCTCCTCATCCGAGGCGTCCCAGCCGATCCCGCCACCTTTCCCAACCTGGAGTCTCCCACCACCATTGCCTCCGCCGCCCAGGGCTTTGCCACTCTCAACGCCTTCGCCGCCATCGCCGGCGAACAAGCCGCTTCTCGTTATGCCCGAAACTTTCAGACCGCTACCGCCCGGGTTGAGGAAGACTTGCCCACGGCACTATTCGTCGACCGAAAGCAAACCGCATCTTCTTCCACCTTTGGCCCCTACGACCTCGCCTTTAACGTATTCGCCAAAAAGCCTTCTGATTCCCTGACCAAGCTAGCCGCTCCCGTGACCCGCTTCCTCGTCGACGGCCAACGACAGGACGGTTCATGGCGAACGACAAGCAGAATCAAGTCCTTGTCCAGCTCTTCCATGCAGGCAAGAAGCAAGGTGCTCCCAGAATACACAGGGAGAGAATTCGACTGGGCCCAAGCTTGGGTCCTGTCTGCCAAATGGAACAATGAGCACTACCGCGCATGGCCTGGAATCGTGCCTACCTCCTATGCAATGCTCGCGTTAGCCAATGCCATGGAATACGCCCCGCAACCAGAAGAAGTCACGCCAATTGAAGAATCCGCGACCCCAAGTGAAACCCCACCAGCGGAAAAGCAAGATCAGCCTGATACTCCCCCCGACCCGCAACCAAAGTGAGGTTTCCAGAGAGTTCATCCTTGGGCAGTTCCTCACTACAGGCTCCATGAGCCTATTTGATTGGATCACTTAATTTCGCTTGTGCGGTCGATGGCATCCGTATGATAATCTCAGGAATCAAACCCTAGGTCTCCATGCGCTTATCACTTTACCCTGCAATCTTCTTCGACCTGCCCCTGCTGTCGATCGGTGAGGTTTATTGGTCACTTAAGAAATGATGAGAACTGCATTCATCCTGACTCTATTGTTCCCATTTCCGTTAATCGCTGAAGACTGGCCCAGTTATCGCGGACCGACCGGCATGGGCGTTATACAGGAAGAAGCCAAACTGCCCCTGCTCTGGGACGCGAAAACGGGAGAAAACATCCTTTGGAAGGCCCCCTTGCCCTTCGGGAATGGAAGCCCGGATCACAACCAGGGGAGCCCCATCGTAGCAAAAGACCGTGTTTTCGTGACGAGTTGCGTGTGGGCGGCAAACGCGGATCGAAAAGCGACCCAACCCGAACATCACGTCACCTGTTACCGCTTGGCCGATGGAAAACAGCTATGGGATCGCATCGTAAAGCCGGGTCCATGGGTTATATCCGACCTGCGGGGAGGTTATGCCGCACCCACTCCTGCCAGCGACGGCAAACGCGTCTACGCAGCGTTCGGTTCATCGATTCTTCATGCCCTCACCCTGGATGGAAAACCCGTGTGGTCACAGGTTATTCCTGACCATGCGGCATTCGACGTCGCAATGGCGGTCAGCCCGATTGTTTTCGGTGACACGGTAATCCAGCTGACCGATCGCAAGTCTTCCAAAGCGACGATTCAGGCATTCGACGCTGCCACCGGTAAGCAACGCTGGCAGCGCAAGCGCGAAAAAACCAGCTTTGGCCATGCCACTCCGGTCCTCGCTCAAGTGAAAGGTCGCCCCCAGCTTTTGGTGAGCGCAACCAATGCGCTGCAAGGCGTAGACCCGAACAACGGCGAAGTGATTTGGTCCTGCAAATGGGGACGTGTTATTTGGCCAGTTTCCTCCCCCGTGATGACCAAGGGTTTGGTTTACTGCATGGGGGGGCGTGGCGGACATCCCGGCTTGATCATCGATCCCGGAGGCACAGGCGACGTCACGGCCACCCATTTGAAAACGAAGCTTGGTCCCTCCCCGTCGGGTCTAGGTTCTCCGGTTGCATACGGTGACCTGGTTTTCCGGATGAGCCAACCCGGTGTTTTGCTATGCGTCAGGATCACCAACGGCGAGGAATTATTCAAGGAGCGGTTGCCGCAGGGCATAGACCCGGCGATCAGCCCGGTGGTCACCGCGGATGGTCTCATCTTCATTGCCTCAGCAGGGAAAACGCTGGTTGTTCGGGCGGTGGAGAAGTTCGAACTGCTTGGTGAATCGGATCTCGGTGATAACTCACACGCCTCGGCCGCCGTCTCCGAGGGGAAACTTATCTTGAAAGGGAAAAAGTACTTGTGGTGCGTCGGGAAAGAGTAGTTGCAGACAAATTCAAACTAAAGGCATACTCGTCATCCACCATGCGCGAACTAGTAAAATTGGCGTTCCTTCTTTTTCTCCCGCTCCTGATGGGGGCGAAGACGCACTGGTCGCTGGTTCCCCCCGAGCTTGCTTCATCCGGGAAAAGTATCGACGAATTCGTTACGAAACGGCTTTCGGAAAAAGGATTGGAGCAGTCGGGAGAGGCGTCCACGCGCATTTTGATTCGCCGGGTGTACCTGGACATGCTGGGACTGGTTCCTACACCCGAGGAAGTAAAAGCTTTCGTTACGGACACAAGAAAGGACGCCTACGAGAAGCTGATTGAAAAAGTTCTCGAGAACCCAAGTTACGGTGAACGCTGGGCCCGCCATTGGCTGGACGTCGTACGCTATGCCGACAGCGCCGGCTTCGAGACCAACCACGAGCGTCCCAATGCCTACCACTACCGCGACTACGTCATTCAGGCTTTCAACGAGGACAAGCCCTACGACCAGTTCGTTTTTGAGCAGATTGCCGGGGACACCCTGGGCGAGGACGCTGCCACTGGCTTCCTCGTGGCTGGCCCCAAAGATATCGTAGGCGGCAAAGATCCTTTGCTTCGGAAGCAACAACGGGCCAACGAACTAGCCGATATGGTGGGGGTCACCGGTTCCGCCTTCCTTGGCTTGACGGTTGCATGCGCCCGCTGCCACGACCACAAGTTCGATCCCATTTCCCAAGTCGACTTCTATGCCATGCAGGCAGTCTTCGAAGGCGTAGTCCATGGCGAGCGCAATGTTCCCATCAAGGACGAGACCAAGAAAAAGATGGAGGAGCTTGGGGCGGAAAAGAGCATATTACTAAAAGAACTCCGCCGCTTCGTTCCCCGTTCGACCTCCAGCTTCGTCCTTCTGGACGAGGAAGGCTCGGCCCAAGTCGAGTTTCTACAGAAAACGGCCGGCAAGGGAACCAACCCCAAGGGCGTTGAACGGGGCCACCTCAATGACCCGGGCGACGCCAAGCGCTCGCACAACCTCAGCGGCGGGACCTACACTTGGTGGAAGAACAAGCAGGACCTCGACCTCGCCGTTTACCGCCCGGGCGTCAAGGGACGCTTCCGCATCTGGCTCTCCTGGGGAAGCGGATGGGGCACGCACGGCAAGGACGCACTTTATCAACTGGATGCCGACGGCGACCCCGCCACGGACAAGGATCGCCGGACCATCGCCACAGTCAACCAACAGTTGTTCGCGAACGGCGAGGGCAAGGTGGTCAACAAGCCGTTATGGAGCGGCTTTCAGGATTTCGGGGTTCACGACCTGGAACCGGAATCGGGCATCGTCCTTCGGGCAGGAAACACCGGCAGCGCGGTCACTGCGGACGTCATTCTCTTGAGTGCCGACAACGGAGGGAAAGCCCCTACCCGTCCACCCGCCCTTCGCCCTGCGGTTGGTGTCGAGCGCAATGTCGAGTCCTTCTCCCCCGAGAAAGTTCGTTTCGTCCGTTTCACCACCGAGGCCACCAACAACGGCTCCGAGCCTTGTATCGATGAAATCGAGTTATGGACTATCGGTGAGAAGTCCCGCAACGCGGCGCTTGGAGCCAAACTTAGCTCCTCTGGAAACTACGCCAACAACCCAAAACACAAACTCGTCCACCTCAACGACGGAAAGTACGGAAACGACCGCAGTTGGATTTCCAACCAAAAGGGCAAAGGATGGGTTCAGCTCGAACTAACTGAGTCCGCCACCATCGACCGTATCGAATGGGGGCGCGACCGGACGGGACGCTACAAGGACCGTATCCCCACGAAATACCGTATCGAGGGGTCCCTCGAGGCCGGCAAGTGGAGCCTGCTGGCCAACTCGAACGACCGGCTTCCCTTCAAGACGCAGAAGAGCAAAAGCACTCCCCGTTACGACTTCAGCGGATATCCCGAAAAGGAAGCCGAGCAGGGAAGAAAAAAGCTGACTCAACTTAAAAAAATCGAGGAACGGATCGCCACCATCTCGAAGTCATCCAAGGTTTACGCCGGC
This sequence comes from uncultured Opitutia bacterium, assembly GCA_937893275.1. Lineage (GTDB taxonomy): Bacteria > Verrucomicrobiota > Verrucomicrobiia > Opitutales > Seribacteraceae. The sequence continues at coordinate 11,947 of CALBIN010000502.1, forward strand.
ACCTTCAGGCAGCCCGCGCCCACGCGACTCATGCATCGAGGGGACCCTCTTTCCCCCAAGGAAGTCGTCGCCCCCGAGGGATTGGATGTCCTGAATTCAAAACTCAAGCCTCTCCGCCTCAAGCCGGACGCTCCCGAACGGGATCGTCGAATCGCCTTTGCCAAGTGGCTGGTTGATCCCAAGAACACCCTCACTGCAAGGGTTATGGTCAACCGTATTTGGCACTACCATTTCGGGCGCGGTCTCGTGGCCACACCCTCCGATTTCGGAGATATGGGCTTTCGACCGACGCATCCCGTATTGCTGGATTGGTTGGCCCTCGAATTCATGGCCAACGGCTGGTCGGTCAAGCATATGCACCGACTCATCCTGAACTCCAAGACCTACCGGCAGGCGTCCCTTCCCCGCAAGGATGGTTTGGTCAAGGA
>CALBIN010000503.1 GCA_937893275.1 uncultured Opitutia bacterium
CAATTCCGTCACACCAAAACTCATCATAGAAAAGGAAGTCACAGCTGTTTTAGCAGGTAAGAATCATCGTGGTGGCGGACATAGCCTTTTTGTGAAAAAAGATGGCACTCTCTGGTCAATGGGTGAAAACAGTTACGGTCAGCTTGGAATTGGTTCTAAGTTTGATGTAAAGACACCAGTTCAGGTTACCTCCTTGCGCGTCTTGGAAAAGAAAAACTCCACCTTCACCCTCGTCGACGGCAACGGCTCGCAGGACAACAAGCTATTCACTCTCGATTCGAATGGTACTTTGAGGACTGCCGTAAGCTTCGATTTCGAGACGAAGAGCAGTCACCGCATACGAGTGCGTGCAACGGACGAAAACAACGGCACCGTGGAGAAGATCTTTGTTATCAGCGTGACCGACGTGGCGGAGAACGCCGCCCCCGTCTTCACCTCCTCGCCGACTGCCTTCACGAGGGAGAACGAGACCTTCGCCATCGACGCCAACGCCACCGATCCCGACGGGGATGCACTGACCTTCTCCCTGACGGGGGGAGACGACAGGGAAAAGTTCACCATCAATGCGGCAACGGGCGCCCTGAGCTTCCGATCCGCCCCCGACTTCGAGAACCCCGCGGACACCGACGGCAACAACGTGTACCTCGTTGAGTTGAGCGTGAGCGACGGGAAATTGACCGCAAGCCAACTGCTGGCGGCCACCGTGACGGACGTGAACGAGGGACCAATCGATCCTCCCCCTCCGCCCGACAGGACTCCTCCTCCCCCACCCGACGGCGGCAAGCCCAAGGACCCCCTGCCCCCGAAGCCATCTCCGAAACCCGAACCAAAGCCCGAGCCTGAGCCAGAGCCGAAACCCATCGACCTGAAGGCGGGCTTGCTGGCCCACTATCCCTACACGGGCAACGCAAAGGACCATAGCGGCAACGGACATCACCTGGAGGTCAACGGCTCCACCCCCACGAAGGATCGCTTCGGCATGCCGAACTCGGCCTACGCCTTCGACGGCAAGGATGACTTCATGTTCGCTGACCTCGAGGAAAGAAAGGGCGACTTCACCCTCTCCCTCTGGGCCAAGGCAGAGAACGTGGAGCAGAGCAGGTTCCGCTCGGTCATCAACATACACGACAAGACCCCCGGATCCAAGCACACCTGCCAGATCCACACCAGCGGTGGGCGCTACCCCACCTACCAGTTCTTCTCCAGCAACCCCGAGAGCTTCGCCCTCGTGAAGGCCGAGTGGCAGCACCTCGCCGTGACCGTCTCGGGCAAGGTCATACGGTTCTACGAGAACGGCCGCAGGGTGTACTCCCAGGAGCTCGAGGGAGGTGAGGCCAACAAGTTCTCAAACATCATCATCGGGCGCAACCGAGAGGCTAACGCCATGTACCACGGGACCATCGACGACGTATACCTATACAAGAGGGCCATCTCCGACGCAGAGGTCGAGAGACTCTATGACGGTGGCTTCGAGGACTCCGACGGAGACGGACTCACCGACGACTACGAAAAGGGTTACGGACGCTACCAGATTGTGGATGGCAAATTCACTTGGAAAGAAGCAAAGGCAGACGCTGAAAAGCGTGGAGGTCATCTCGCCACCTTCGTAACTAACGAAGAATGGGAGTCATTCCTCGCAATCGTAGGTGGCAAGGACAATGTTCCCTACGGAGCTTGGATGGGCGGCACGGATGAAAAGACCGAAGGTGTTTGGGAATGGATAACCAATGAAGTTTGGAAGTACGCGAATTGGCGACGTGGAGAACCAAATAATGCGGGAGGAAATGAAGATCACCTCCATGTCTGGCACATAAAATCCAATACGCAAAAGCAATGGAATGATCAAAGGACGGGAAAGTTTCCTTACATCCTCGAGTACGGCTACTACACGGATCCGACCTTGGCGGACAGCGACAAAGACGGGGTGAACGACGGCGAGGAAACGGCGGCCAAGACGGACCCGAATAACCCGCTCAGCCGTCCCGCCCCCGACAAGAAGGCTCCCAAGGAGCAACCCGGCCCACCTCCCCCCGACCGGGACTTTTCCAAAAAGGTCGAGGAACTCACCAAGGCCAACGAGGAGAAGGACAAGAAGATCGAGGAACTGGAAAAGCGCATCGAGGCGTACGCCAAGTCGATGGCGGAACTCAACGCGACCAACGCCGCCCTCGCCAAAAAGGTCGAGGACAGGGACAAGACCATCGCATCCCTTCGCTCCGAGCGCAAAGACCTCAGGCAGCAGCTCGTGAACGCACGAGAGGACGTCGCCAATGCTAGCCAAAAGCTCTCCATCACCGAGAAGGAACTGGAGGCCGCCAAGAAAGTCGCCAACACTCCCTTCGTCAACGGCTGGATCTACGACCCCGACCAAGGCTGGCTCTTCACGAACGCCGACCTATATCCGAGCATCTACAGCAGCACCACCAAGAGCTGGCACCACTACGAGCCAGGCTCCGCCAAGCCTCGCCTGTTCTACTCCTACAAGACGCAAGAATGGGAAGCCAGGGATCCGATGCCCGAACAAGAAGAAACCGCAGTGACTTCCAGCCAATCAGAAACCACAGACCAAAATTTATAAACTTCTATTTAGTTCATATACACACTTATCCTTAAAGAGCAAAAGAAGGCGGCGAGCCCATACGGGTTCGCCGCCTTTCTCTTTTAGGAACATGAGAGAAAAACATTCGGAAAACTTCTTGTGATAAAAATGCAAATAACTCGACCCACTTCCCGCGAATAGAAAAATTAATGTTGATTTGCCAAGAGATTCAAAGAGACTATTAACAAACCCCAATAATGAAGTGAACTTACCCCACCAAGACGACACCTCATTGGACCGAAAAGAATCCACGGATTCCGAGGATTTGGAACATACCGCTCGACGTCTTTTTCAAGGATTAGTTACTCCCGCAGAACGTCAAAAACTCCAACGAAGATTAGGTCAAGATCCAGATTTCATGCGAACTTATCACAAGGTTCGCCGTGAACGCTCACTCCTTCGAAACACTTGGACATTCATCAAGAACGCGACAAAGGCACCCTTCTCCCGATCGCGCAAAGCATCGAAATTCCTTTCTCCCCGGAGGCTTCGGTTTCTCTTCGGTTCCGTCAAGAAAAAGCGTAAGTGAAGAGAATTAGCACCTCCTCCGCAGTAGTTCTCGATATAACTGAAGGAGAAAAACGATGGTTTACGCCAAGTTCCCCTTTGCAGTTGCATTTCCAGAGGACAAGATGTCTAATATGCACAACACTTATCCTTGATGAAAAGCCGTTTACGTAAACCATTGGCCTCTGGCATGGCCAAGATTCGAATTTCGTAGCCCGAAACGCGGTCGCTTCGCCGGGTTGCGTTTTGGGCAAAATTTTCCTTAGCTCGACACCACCGGCTTTTTTTATCTTCCGGCATGGTTCAGGCATTTTCCTTTAGCTAAGTATTCCTCGAATACTAAAAACTTTACCTTACATTTCATGAACGACCAATCCAACTCCAACGTACTGATATACGACACCACCTTGCGAGATGGCTCTCAGGGTGAGGGTGTCTCCTTCACCGTGAGCGCAAAAATGCGCGTGGCCGAAAAGCTCGACCAGTTCGGCATCGACTATATCGAGGGCGGATGGCCCGGGTCCAACCCTAGAGACATGGCCTTTTTCGAGAAAGCGGGTGAACTGAACCTGCAACACGCGAAGGTGGCTTCCTTCGGTTCCACTCGACGGGCAAACGTTGCCGTTGAAGAAGATGCCCAGATTCAGCTTTTGCTTGATGCCTCAACCCCCGTGGTCACCATATTCGGAAAGAGCTGGCTTTTGCATGTAACCGAGGTGATTCGAACCACGCCCGAGGAAAACCTAGCCATGATCGAGGACTCCGTCCGCTACCTCAAGGAGCAAGGCAAGGAAGTCATCTATGACGCGGAACACTTCTACGACGGTTACCTCGACAATCCGGAATACGCTCTCTCCACTCTAGAAGCGGCTGAACGAGGTGGAGCCGACTTTCTTGTGCTTTGCGAAACCAACGGCGGGAAGCTCGTGCCGCAAGTAGAGAAAATCACGAGAACGGTCGTCGAACGATTTCCCTCCACTCGCATAGGCGTTCATTGCCACAACGATGTAGGCGTAGGCGTGGCCGTAAGCTTGGCGGGTCTGGAAGCAGGAGCCGTCATGGTGCAGGGCACGATGAACGGGTACGGTGAGCGCAACGGGAACGCCAACCTCACTACCATCATCCCCAACCTCTCCCTGAAAATGGGGAGAGGCATGAGCTGCCAATCAAACTTGGCCAAGTTACGAGACCTTTCCCTTTTCGTGGACGACGCAACCAACCTCCGCCCTGATATTCGAGCCCCATACGTTGGTTCCGCCTCTTTTGCGCACAAGGGAGGCGTTCACGCCGACGCCGCCTCCAAGGCCGACCGTAGCTACGAGCATATCGATCCCGAGATGGTGGGCAACCGCACGCGTGTGCTCGTCTCCGACATGTCCGGTCGCAGCAGCATCATGATGAAGGCTAAGGAAATGGGCGTCGACGTGGATTCTCGATCACCGGAAATGAAGACTTTTCTGGAGGAGTTGAAAAAGCTCGAATTTCGTGGCTATGAATATGAGGCGGCCGATGCTTCCTTCGATCTCCTGCTGCGCAGGTTTCTGCGGGGGGCAAAGGCGCCCTTCGAAGTGATTCGCTATCATGTCGGCATAGCCCGCGACGAAGCGGACGGAGAATCCAATTCCGAAGCCACCGTCAAATTGCGCGTAGGCGACGAAACGCATCATGCCGTGGCCGAGGGCAATGGTCCAGTCTCGGCTCTCGATCACGCCCTACGCAAGGCCCTCGAAAAGGATTTCCCCACCATTGCGGAAGTTCGTCTCATCGATTTCAAAGTGCGTATTCTGGAAAGCAACTTGGGAACCGATGCCATCACCCGCGTACACGTCGAGTCGACGGACGGGAAAGACACCTGGGGTACGATCGGGGTAAGCGACAACGTAATCGAGGCCAGCTGGGAAGCGCTCGTCGACGCGGTCGAGTACAAACTGACCTCAGATGCGAGTGGAGATGGCCCCGAGGAGCTAGCCTAGCTGGCCGAACTTGGTACGGAGCGACGCCCCCGCGGTAGGCTATCCATTTTCGTGGCGGGCCGATCACTCACCCGACGGGGAAAGGGTGGAATGGGAGACCTGCGGACCGAGCGGATGCCAAATTTCCGGATCGGTCGTTCGAAAAAAAACATGGGTGGAAATGCCTAAGGCCGCAGCCAAGTGGCCGGGCCCGCTGTCGTTGCCCATAAAATGAGCCGCCTTCTCCAAGAGCAGTTCAATCAAATCTGAATTGCTCACTGGCTGGACAAGTTCGACTCTTTCGTGAAAAGCGAGATCGGTCGTGTAGATTTCCTCTTCCAGTTCATCATCCGCCTCGCCGAAGGAAAAAATGACGCGACCTTGGTCATCGTCGGCAAGCCAAGCCTCCGCCTGACCGGCAAATACGCTCAATGGTATATTTTTTTCAGTGGAACCGCTTCCGGGATGCAGCCAAAGAGAAGTGCCCGCAGGAGTTTCGCTTTCGAGCCAAGACCTCTCAAACAAGTCCTTAGGGACGGGCAGGTTCGCATCCTCGAACATCCGGGTGCTGACGTGAGGAGGAGCATCAGGCCTTGGCGACAAAACCCTAACCTCCGAAGCCCCGGCTCGCACAAGTTCATCGACCCAGTCGTCATCGCTCCAAAAGGTGAAGACAGTGGCACCTTGGACAAAGTCGACTTTCTTCGCGTCGAAGATGTCGGCATCACCTAGTTTCAGAGAAAAGCCAAGAGAATCGGCAAAGGAAAAGTAACGGGGACGGGTAATCAGGAGAACTTCATCGAAGTGACGACCAATCTCTCGCAACAAAGGAACGGTGAGTACAAAATCACCCAAACCACCTGTACGGAAAAGAATGGCTTTTCGAGACTGTGAATCGGCTTTTGTCTTAGTTCCCAATATCGTGGCTACATTTGCCAATATGCTTCACGAAGTCAAGGAAGGCGAAACAACCGAAACTAGCCGATGTTTTCCAAAATGAAGCTCTCTATCGATTCCTTGGTAGGCTCTACTGAATACCTGACGATTTCCTTCTCCTTGAGAATTTCCAGAGACGAAGATCTCGGTTCGGGCAAGCCCGCTTGTTGGACGACGGCAGGAAATTTGGCGGGGTGAGCAGTCGCGAGAACAAGGTGGGATCGGGCGGGATCTAGATCCTTGAAGGAACAAGCCGTATGAGGGTCGACCAAGTAACCGTACTTGGCATGGATAGATTTTATGATTTCTGGAATTTCGGTATCAGACACCCGAGAACTCGAGAACCCGAGATCGAAAAAACCCTCGAACCGAACGCTTCCCGTTTGGCGAAAGTTCGACGTGAATTGGCGAACTTGTTCGGAATCACCTTTAACAAAATAGTACAGAAAGCGCTCGAAATTGGAAGCGACTTGAATGTCCATCGAGGGAGCAAAACTGGGAGAAACCGGACCAAGCGCGTATTCACCGGTCTGAAAAAGTCGATGCAGTACATCGTTCCGGTTAGTCGCCACTCGAAATTCGTCGATAGGCACTCCCATCCGGGAAAGAAGCCATCCTGCAAAAACGTTTCCGAAATTGCCCGTAGGGACGACAAATACGGTTTCCTCCCTACTTTCCTTGGGTAAGCGTAACCATGCGCTCAAGTAATAGACGCTCTGGGCCAAAATCCGGGCAAGGTTTATGGAGTTTACAGCGGAAAGCCCCACCCTCTCCTTGAACTCATGGTCGTTGAACACTTCCTTGAGAGCGGTTTGAGCGTCATCGAAGGTTCCCTCTATGGCCAAGGGAAAAACGTTTGCTGCCCCGGTACAGGTCATCTGCCTTTCCTGCAAAGGCGACACCCGACCATTGGGATAAAGAATGAAG
>CALBIN010000504.1 GCA_937893275.1 uncultured Opitutia bacterium
CCACCATCAACGGTTCCATTCGCTTCTCCTCCGGTAGATCTGTCAAAATGCATCAGATCCAACCGTACTCCTTCCAAGTTTTTTAATAAAGAAACATACGCTCCTCCCCATCGTGGATTGTGCGTCATTAACCAGCCATGGGTCTTGGTAAAAACGCAATTTTGAAGCAACAATTTGAATATCGAGCTCCCGTGGGAAAAAACCAGATCAAAGTTACTGCCAACGCCTTCCCCCCACTGAAAGACCTCACCGTCCATTTTGACAAAATCGACCTTCTTCCAGTCAATGCCCGCCTCCCTGCTCACATCAAAAAACAACTGCTCGAACTCGGATTTACGTTTGGAAGCCATTTTTTTCATCTCTTCGTCATACTCGACCATCAGATTATCCAACCTACTCTTTTCTTGCTGTCTTTTCTTCATTATGCGTTCCCTCGCTTGGGTCTCGGATAACCCCCTCAGTTTGGCAGTATGCTTTACATATTCTTCAGTGAGTGGTGGAGATTTGATTTCAAGCATGATACTTTTTAAGGTTCCCGCTGGCAAAGATTCAAAGACAAGGCTTGAGTAGGCCGAAAGGTCTTGTCCGGCCAATGCGGCCAGAAGTTTCTTGGCCAGCTCTTCCTGCCCCGGTTGCTCCGCGACCTTGGCAACGGGCGAATCAGTGGGAACTGCCTGACAGGAATGAGCCGGCGCTTCCTGCCCCAAGTCGAATGGCGAGGAGGCATGGCCAGGGAGAAGGATAATGCAAAGGCAGAGGGGAATGACGAAATTCTTCATAAATTTGCCTTTATCAGGCAATCCCAATGGGTTGTCAATGGTGTGGATTATTGACGGGAACGTTCCTACACTACGCCAGTGTCATTGCGAGGATCGACCAACGGGAGGGACGCGGCAATCCATCGTGTCTCGATAATGCGCGTACGGACAGTGCGGTTCGCTGTACTGGTTCACAGTGGATCGCCACGGGCGATGCCCTTGCGATGACAGGCGCTAAGCTGAAGCGAGCGAATGCCGAGATGTGCGATTGCGGTTGCAACCTGACTCTTGCCGAATGCCGTAACGACGACACAAGCTGCCGAAAGAGCCTGACTATGGTCGGAAAATTAATTGAAGAAATAACCAGTTAGAAGGTGACTCCTCCTAAAGACAAGGGTCTGGGGAAGGCTCTGGACATGAAGTTCACGGCGACCGACGGCACCGAAGTCGATTTGGCCAAAATGAAAGGCAAAGTGGTGCTCATTGCTTTTTAGGCCACTTGGTGCGGTCCATGCGTGGCGGAGATACCGAACATCAAGAAGACGTATGAGAAGCTTCATTCCAAGGGGTTCGAAATCATTGGAGTTTCGCTCGATTCGAACGAGGATAAGCTCACGCAATTCATCAAGAAGATAGAGATGACATGTCCCCAGTATTTCTACGGCAAGGGTTGGAAGAACAAAACATCCACAAAAACACGGTATACGAAGCATTCCCGCCATGTGGTTGGTAGACAAAGAGGGCAACCTAGTGGACAAGAAAGCACGGAACGATCTGGAAGAGAAAGTCGAGAAACTCTTGGCCGACTAACTCCGTTCGTCTCTAAAACCAAGAGGTGAAATTCGCCTCGTCCCAAAAGTTAGGGTCTCCTAAAATAGGGCCCTTGAAGCAAAAGATAACCAGTTCGAGAACGCGAAGGTCTTGAACATTTATCTTTTCCCAAAAGCGAAAAGCGTTGAGAATGAAATCTAAGTCGGTTAGTTTCTATGGTAAAAATATAGTAGAACACTGCTAATCATTTTTCGGATTGTTGACGTTTCATTCATGAAGTCTTGCTTACCTTCGGTTTTAGTTTTTCTGACGGCTGCCACCGCGACTAGCGCGGTGCCCAAATCCGTCGGGGTTAGGCATTCCCTGCTCTCGGAGGTCGAGGCCATCGCTCCCGGACAGACTTTCACGGTGGCGCTGTTTCTCGACCACACGGACAGCTTCCACACCTACTGGAAAAACCCCGGAACGGCGGGATTGGCCACCTCGCTCAAATGGACCTTGCCCAAAGGCTTTGAGGCTAGCCCCATCCGTTGGCAAGTTCCCGAAAAGGTGAAGATGGTGATCTACGATGCCTATGGCTACAACAGCGACGCCATGCTGCTGGTGGACATAAAGGCCCCGGAGAAGTTGCCGAAGGAACCCGTGATATTGAAGGCTAAAGCCGTCTGGATGGCCTGCGGTCCCGAACCCAAGCAATGCTGCAACTTGGGATTTCAGGATCTCTCTCTTTCACTAAAGACCGCCAATATGCCGAAGTGGAACAACGAGTGGCGAGCTCGCATTGCAAAAGCGAGAAAGAAGCTGCCGAAACCCATCAAGGGATGGAAGCAGAGTGCGAAACGGGATGGCGAAAAGGTGATCTTGACTGTCCAAAATATTGCCGGCGTACCCGTTGAGGAGGATCAGGCAATTTGCTTCTATTCGGAATTGAACCATTTCACGACGCTCAAGAAGCAACGACTTAAGGTCAAGGGCGATGAGTTAATCGTCACCCTCCCACTCGCTGATTACGCTCCGGAAAAACTGGAGGAAGTGAAAGGGCTTTTATATCATCCGCAAGGATGGCAGGGGTCGAAAGGGAAAAAATACATGCCGTTGACCCTCCGTCTGGACTGACGCGAGATGCCCCCCCCCCG